>RFXU01000060.1 GCA_009921505.1 Flavobacteriaceae bacterium | reverse complement strand
ATAGGTCTAGAATTTCATTTGGCATATCGTAAAGCATTTAAATTCGATGAGTTGCATTATTACTGGGTTGAAATACACAAAAAAATGGTTTTCGTAGGAATAAATTTATCTCTTTAAGCATAAATTACTGATTTATCGATACTTATAGATTGCGCTTCTGTAGGAATTATTAAATATTATTAAATCTGTCTAAATCTCGTCCTATGGTTATCTTTGTATTAAATTCTGAACATGTCCTTACAACGAGAGATAAAAAGGAGAAAAACTTTTGGCATTATTTCCCATCCTGATGCCGGTAAAACCACTTTGACTGAAAAGCTACTCTTATTTGGGGGTGCGATACAAGAAGCTGGTGCCGTCAAAAACAATAAGATAAAAAAAAGTGCTACCTCAGATTTCATGGAAATCGAGCGTCAACGGGGAATATCCGTTGCCACCTCTGTTTTGGCCTTTGAATATAAAGGCCTAAAAATAAATATTCTGGACACCCCGGGTCACAAGGATTTTGCTGAGGATACTTTCCGGACACTGACCGCTGTGGATAGTGTCATTGTGGTTATTGATGTGGCAAAAGGGGTTGAAGAACAAACAGAGAAACTTGTTGAAGTCTGTCGCATGCGGCGTATACCGATTATTGTTTTCATCAATAAGTTAGATCGTGAAGGAAAAGATGCCTTTGACCTGCTCGATGAAATAGAACAAAAACTACAACTCTCTGTAACGCCTTTGTCCTTTCCCATAGGCATGGGCTATGACTTCAAAGGGATCTACAACATCTGGGAAAAGAACGTCAACCTTTTTAGTGGTGACTCTCGTAAAAATATCGAAGAGACCATTAAAATTGAAGATATCGACAATCCTCAACTCGATAATCTAGTGGGTGCGCACTCCGCCGCTGCACTTCGTGATAATTTAGAATTAGTTCGAGAAGTTTATCCCGATTTTGACCATGACGCGTATTTGGAAAGTCACCTCCACCCTGTTTTCTTTGGTTCGGCACTTAATAATTTTGGGGTCAGAGAACTCCTTGATGCCTTTATCACAATTGCTCCAGAACCAAAACCAAAAGAGAGTAGTACGAGATTAGTTACACCAGACGAAAGCAAGTTTTCGGGATTTGTCTTTAAAATACACGCTAACATGGATCCTAAGCATAGAGATCGCCTTGCGTTTGTAAAAATTGTTTCAGGAACCTTTGAGCGTAATACCCCCTATTGGCATGTGCGTTCGGGCAAGAAAATGAAATTCTCGAGTCCAAATGCTTTTTTTGCGGAGAAGAAAGAAATTGTGGACATCAGTTACCCAGGCGACATCGTTGGATTACATGACACGGGTAACTTTAAAATTGGTGATACTCTGACTGAAGGTGAAGAAATGGAATATAAAGGTATTCCGAGTTTTTCACCAGAACATTTTAAGTATATCAATAATGCCGACCCTATGAAAAGCAAGCAACTTGAAAAAGGCATTGATCAGCTTATGGACGAAGGCGTAGCTCAGCTCTTTACTCTAGATTTAAATGGGCGTAAAGTCATTGGAACAGTTGGCGCTTTGCAATTTGAAGTAATACAATATCGTCTGGAACACGAATATGGCGCTAAATGTAGCTACGAACCACTCAATATTCATAAAGCGTGTTGGGTCGCACCAAGCGATCCTAAAAACACTGAATACGCCGATTTTAAGCGGGTAAAGTCAAAATTCTTGGCTCGAGATAAATCGGGCCAACAAGTGTTTTTCGCAGACTCTGCTTTTACCCTACAAATGACTCAGCAAAATTATCCAAGCATTAAATTTCACTTTGTTAGTGAATTTAATTAAGCCTCTCCCGTAGGCCCAAAATTAATAGGCATGGTCGATTGCTGATAATCTTTGATTTCACCGTGCATCGACTCAAAGCGTTGCACGTTATCAGCGATGGCTTTTAACAAGCGCTTGGCATGCTGTGGTGTCAGAACGATTCGAGACTTCACTTTGCTTTTTGGCACCCCCGGCATTACTGAGACAAAATCAAGAACAAATTCTGATTGTGAATGATTGATGATGGCAAGATTGCTATAAATACCCTGAGCGATATTTTCATCTAACTCAATATTGATTTGATTGGGCTTTTGTGTTTTGTTGTCCGACATAATTCTTCTGATGTTATGATTATAAAAAACTTGCGCTCCTGAAATCAGGAGCGCAAATAATTAAACCTTAATTGTAGTTTACCTCCTCTTGGGGTTCACGAGTCATGGCTTCAAGCTCCTCCTTTGAACCTACGATTATGGTATCGTAGTCTCGCATACCTGTTCCTGCCGGAATCTTATGACCGACAATTACATTTTCTTTGAGTCCTTCTAAGCCATCAACTTTACCGCTTACCGCAGCTTCATTGAGTACTTTGGTCGTCTCCTGGAAAGAAGCCGCTGAGATAAACGATTTAGTCTGTAGAGATGCTCTGGTAATCCCTTGTAAGATCGGAGTCGCCGTGGCTGCTACTGCATCGCGCGCAACAACTAGCGCTTTATCTTCACGCTTGAGCAATGAATTCTCATCGCGCAATTCACGAGAAGAAATAATCTGTCCCTCTTTCAAAGTACTTGAATCACCTGCATTCTCAACAACTTTCATCCCGAAAATCTTATCATTTTCTTCGATAAAGTCATCTTTATGAACCAATTGATCTTCTAAGAATAAAGTATCTCCCGGATCCACAATTTGAACCTTACGCATCATTTGACGCACAACAACTTCAAAGTGTTTGTCGTTGATCTTTACCCCTTGTAGTCGATAAACTTCTTGAACTTCATTCACCAAATACTGCTGAACGGCAGAAGGTCCTTTGATACTCAAAATGTCATCTGGGGTAATCGAACCATCAGAAAGCGGCATACCTGCGCGAACATAATCATTCTCTTGGACCAAAATCTGATTGGATAATTTTACCAAATATCTTTTGACTTCTCCAAGTTTAGATTCCACGATAATCTCACGATTACCACGTTTAATTTTACCAAAAGAAACCACCCCATCGATTTCACTGACTACTGCAGGATTCGATGGATTACGCGCTTCGAATAATTCAGTAACCCTTGGAAGACCTCCCGTGATATCACCAGCCTTGGCCGATTTACGAGGAATCTTAACAAGAATTTTACCCACTTTAATTTTCTCTTGGTCATCAACCATCAAATGCGCGCCAACTGGAAGGTTGTACGAACGAATGATATTGTTCTTACCATCGACAATATGAAGGGTTGGAATCTTCTTTTTATCACGTGATTCAGAAATAACTTTTTCTTGGAATCCTGTTTGTTCATCAATTTCCACTTGGAAGGTAATTCCTTGCTCGATATTCTCAAACTTGATTTTACCTGCAAATTCAGAAATGATAACTCCGTTATATGGATCCCACTGGCATACCACATCACCTTTTTTAACCTTCTGGCCATTTTTAACCAATAAGGTCGAACCATAAGGAATGTTATTGGTACTTAAGGTAATCCCTGATTTCTCGTCGATTAATTTTGCTTCAGACGTACGTGAGATCACAATATCCTCTGAATTCCCTTCACTATCTTCTCCTTTAACCGTTTTCAAATCTTCGATCTCAATACGACCATCAAATTTGACCACCAATTTATTGTCTTCAGAAATGTTACCGGCAATACCCCCAACGTGGAAGGTTCTCAAAGTTAGCTGAGTTCCAGGCTCACCGATTGACTGTGCTGCGACAACACCAACAGCTTCTCCGCGTTGAACCATTTTATTGGTAGCAAGATTGCGTCCATAACATTGGGCACAAATACCTTTTTTGGCTTCACAGGTCAAAGCAGAACGCACTTCAACACTTTCTATAGGGGATGCGTCAATCTTAGCGGCTATAGCATCACTAATATGACCGCCTGCCTCAACGAGTAGTTCAGAAGTTAAAGGATTGTATACATCGTTCAAAGAGGTACGCCCTTTAATGCGCTCGGCAAGTGACTCAACAATTTCCTCATTCTTCTTTAAAGGAGTAACCTCGATACCACGTAGGGTTCCACAATCTTCAGTATTGATAATCACATCTTGAGAGACATCTACCAATCGACGTGTAAGATAACCCGCATCCGCGGTTTTAAGTGCCGTATCCGCAAGTCCTTTTCGCGCACCGTGGGTTGAAATAAAGTACTCTAAAATTGAGAGTCCTTCTTTAAAGTTAGATAAAATTGGGTTCTCAATAATTTCACCACCTCCTGAGTTAGATTTCTTTGGCTTAGCCATCAATCCACGCATACCAGTCAACTGGCGAATCTGTTCTTTTGAACCACGCGCTCCAGAATCCAACATCATATAAACCGAGTTAAATCCTTGCTGATCTTCACGAATACGCTTCATAGACAATTCGGTCAGTTCGGCGTTCGTGGCAGTCCAAATATCAATAACCTGATTGTAACGCTCATTATTGGTAATAAGCCCCATGTTATAGTTCATGATAATGTTGTCGACTTGTGCGTTAGCCGCATCAATCATACCTTGTTTTTCGGCAGGGATGATGATATCACCCAAACTAAAGGACAATCCACCTTCAAAGGCAAACTTATAACCGAGGTTTTTAATTTGATCTAAAAAGGCAGCGGTCTTTGGCACAGAAGTTACTGACAAAATACCACCGATAATATCACGTAAAGATTTTTTGGTCAATACCTCATTAATATAACCCGCCTCTTCAGGAACTGAATCGTTAAAAATAACACGTCCCGTAGTGGTCGTAATAATTTGGTTCACAAGAACACCGTCTTGATTAAAGTCTTTAGTACGTACTTTAATTTCAGCATTCAAATCAACTTTCCCTTCATTGTAAGCAATAAAGACCTCTTCAGGCGAATAGAACGTCAATCCTTCACCTGTAACCTTATGGTCTTCAGTGGACTTGCGTAACTTGGTCATATAGTACAGACCAAGTACCATGTCTTGAGAAGGTACTGCTACCGGCGAACCATTAGCAGGGTTTAGAATGTTATGAGACGCCAACATCAAAAGCTGTGCTTCCAAAATAGCCTCAGGACCTAAAGGCAAATGTACTGCCATTTGATCACCATCGAAATCTGCGTTAAATGCGGTACACACAAGTGGGTGTAACTGAATCGCTTTCCCTTCGATTAACTTAGGCTGGAATGCTTGAATTCCAAGTCTGTGCAATGTGGGGGCACGGTTCAATAATACAGGATGTCCTTTCAGTACGTTCTCTAAAATATCCCATACTACAGGTTCCTTCTTATCGATAATTTTCTTAGCTGACTTTACTGTTTTTACAATTCCTCGTTCAATGAGTTTACGAATCACAAATGGCTTATAGAGCTCAGCTGCCATGTTTTTTGGAAGACCACATTCGAATAATTTCAATTCAGGTCCCACGACAATTACCGAACGTGCTGAATAATCTACACGTTTCCCAAGCAAGTTTTGACGGAATCGACCTTGCTTACCTTTCAATGAATCCGAAAGCGATTTAAGTGGACGGTTACTGTCTGTCTTTACCGCTGATGCTTTACGTGTATTGTCAAACAACGAATCAACGGATTCTTGCAACATACGCTTTTCATTTCGCAGAATCACTTCTGGAGCCTTGATCTCCATCAAGCGCTTAAGACGATTGTTTCGGATAATGACACGGCGATATAAATCGTTCAAATCAGACGTAGCGAAACGTCCACCATCGAGTGGCACAAGAGGACGTAATTCCGGTGGGATCACAGGAACAACCTTCATGATCATCCATTCTGGGCGATTTTCACGGTTCAATGAAGCCTCACGGAAGGACTCAACAACCTGAAGACGCTTTAATGCCTCTGTCTTACGTTGTTTCGAAGTTTCGTGATTAGCCTTATGTCTTAATTCAAAAGACAAGGTATCAAGATCGATACGATTCAATAATTCTTCCAAACATTCAGCACCCATTTTGGCGATAAATTTGTTTGGATCACTATCATCTAAATACAAATTCTCTTGAGGCAACGAGTCTAGAATATTCAAATACTCTTCCTCTGTCAAGAAATCCATTTTTTGAACAGGCTCACCTTCCTCATTTGTCGCGATACCCGGTTGAATAACAACATAGCGTTCATAATAAATGATCATATCCAATTTCTTGGATGGAAGACCAAGCAGATATCCGATTTTGTTCGGCAAGGATCTGAAATACCAAATGTGCGCTACTGGAACCACAAGATTAATGTGTCCAACGCGGTCACGTCGTACTTTTTTCTCAGTTACCTCAACACCACATCGATCACATACAATACCCTTGTAGCGAATTCTCTTGTACTTTCCACAGGCACACTCATAATCCTTTACAGGACCAAAGATACGCTCGCAAAACAGTCCGTCACGCTCTGGCTTGTGTGTGCGGTAGTTGATTGTCTCAGGCTTTAACACTTCTCCACGAGACTCTGCCAAAATAGATTCTGGCGATGCCAAACCAATAGAAATCTTGTTAAATCTCTGTACTGTGTTTTCTTTATTTCTTGACATATTGCTTAAAATAATCTTTAATTTGTTAGTTGTGTGTCCTCGACACCAATTTCGTCACGCTTTGGGCAAAAGCCCTAAAACTATTCTTCTAATCTGATGTCCAGACCCAATCCCTTGAGTTCGTGCATCAATACATTAAAGGATTCTGGCAAGCCTGGTTCAGGCATGGTTTCTCCTTTAACAATAGCTTCATAAGTTTTAGCGCGACCAATCACGTCATCCGATTTAACTGTCAAAATCTCTCTTAGGGTACTTGAAGCTCCATAAGCCTGAAGTGCCCATACCTCCATCTCTCCAAATCGCTGACCACCAAATTGAGCTTTACCTCCTAGAGGCTGCTGAGTGATTAGTGAGTATGGACCAATAGAGCGTGAGTGCATTTTGTCATCGACCATGTGACCGAGTTTCAACATATAAATCACACCAACTGTTGCTGGTTGATCAAAACGCTTTCCAGTTCCACCATCGTAAAGATAAGTGTGTCCAAATCGCGGGATTCCAGCCTTATCGGTCAACTCATTAATTTGATCAATGGTCGCTCCGTCAAAAATAGGCGTCGCATATTTCTCGCCTAATTTCATTCCAGCCCAACCAAGAACCGTTTCATAAATCTGTCCGATATTCATACGAGAAGGTACCCCAAGTGGATTCAATACAATATCCACAGGTGTTCCATCCTCTAAGAACGGCATATCTTCTTCACGTACAATACGTGCAACGATACCTTTATTTCCGTGACGACCAGCCATTTTATCTCCTACCTTCAACTTTCGTTTTTTGGCAATATATACTTTGGCTAATTTCAAGATTCCTGCAGGAAGTTCATCCCCAACAGAGATCGTAAATTTCTCACGTCTTAGGTTTCCTTGAAGATCGTTTTCTTTTATTTTATAATTGTGCATCAAATCACGAACCAAAGCATTGGCGTGATCATCTGTAGTCCAAGTTCCCCCTACAAGGTGGGTATAGTCATCTACTACGCTTAACATTTTTAGGGTGAATTTCTTTCCTTTTGGGAAAACAACTTCACCTAAATCATTAGTCACGCCTTGTGCCGTTTTACCGCCTACAATAGCAAATAACTTTTCAACTAAGACCTCTTTCAATTCTTGGAATTTCACCTCATAGGCCGCTTCCAATTCTGCGATATCTTCTTTATCCTGAGCACGCTTACGCTTATCCTTAACGGCTCTGGCGAATAATTTTTTATCGATAACAACGCCACTCAACGAAGGAGAAGCCTTTAAAGAGGCGTCTTTAACATCGCCTGCCTTATCGCCAAAGATTGCGCGTAAAAGCTTTTCTTCTGGAGTTGGGTCGCTTTCACCTTTTGGGGTGATCTTACCAATTAAAATATCACCAGGTTTTACCTCAGCGCCAATGCGGATCATTCCGTGTTCGTCCAAATCTTTAGTCGCCTCTTCAGATACGTTTGGAATATCGTTAGTTAATTCTTCATTCCCTAACTTAGTATCACGAACATCCAAAGAGTATTCGTCGATATGAATCGAGGTGAAAATGTCATCTCGAACCACTTTTTCAGAAATCACAATCGCATCCTCGAAGTTATACCCTTTCCAAGGCATGAAGGCAACCTTCATATTACGTCCAAGGGCTAATTCTCCTTTTTCAGTAGCATAACCTTGACACAATACTTGTCCTTTTTTAACACGATCGCCTTTCTTAACAATCGGCTTTAGGTTAATCGAAGTACTTTGGTTGGTCTTTCTGAATTTAATAAGATTATACGTCTTTTCATCACTATCAAAGCTAACCATACGATCTTCTTCGCTGCGGTCATATTTAATCGTGACTTTTTGAGCATCTACATATTCAATGACCCCATCGCCTTCTGCATTGATCAATACACGAGAATCAGACGCGACTTGACGCTCCAAACCTGTTCCAACGATTGGGGATTCAGCGCGTAAAAGTGGTACTGCCTGACGCATCATGTTTGATCCCATCAACGCACGGTTTGCATCATCATGCTCCAAAAATGGGATTAATGATGCAGAAATTGAAGAAATTTGATTCGGCGCGACATCGGTGTAATGGACCTGGCTCGGCTCAACAACAGGGAAATCACCCTCCATCCGCGCAATAACGCGATCTGCATCGATTGTTCCATCCTTTTTAGTCGGAATATTCGCTTGAGTGATCAATTTTTCTTCTTCTTCTTCAGCCGATAGATAAATCGGTTCAGAGGTTAAATCAACTTTTCCATTTTCCACCTTACGGTAAGGCGTTTCAATAAACCCTAGGTTATTTACTTTGGCGAATACTGAAAGTGAAGAAATCAAACCAATGTTTGGCCCTTCAGGAGTTTCAATAGGACAAAGACGGCCATAATGTGTATAGTGAACGTCTCGAACCTCAAATCCAGCACGCTCACGAGAAAGTCCCCCAGGCCCTAGTGCAGAAAGTCGTCGCTTGTGCGTAATCTCTGCTAGTGGGTTGGTTTGATCCATAAATTGAGACAACTGATTGGTCCCGAAGAACGAATTGATCACAGACGACAAGGTCTTAGCATTGATCAAGTCAATCGGTGTAAACACCTCATTGTCGCGAACATTCATTCGTTCACGAATAGTCCGTGCCATACGCGCTAAACCAACACCAAATTGAGAAGATAATTGCTCCCCAACGGTTCGGACACGACGGTTGCTCAAGTGATCAATATCATCAATCTCAGCTTTTGAGTTGATCAATTGAATCAAGAATTTTACGATGGTAATGATGTCTTCTTTGGTCAAAACTTGCTTGTCCATTTCGATATCAAGACCTAATTTTTTATTCATTCGGTAACGCCCTACCTCACCCAAGTTATAACGCTGATCACTAAAGAACAACTTGTGGATGATGCCTCGTGCAGTTTCCTCATCTGGCGGTTCGGCATTACGCAATTGACGGTAGATATGCTCAACAGCTTCTTTCTCAGAATTCGTAGGATCCTTTTGAAGAGTATTGTGAATAATGGCATAATCCGCCTGTTGGTTATCCTCTTTGTGCAGCAAAATAGTTTTGCTTCCTGAGTCTAGGATTTCGTCAAGGTGCTCCTTTTCAAGAACTGTATCGCGATCAAGTATAATCTCGTTACGTTCTATTGAGACGACCTCACCAGTGTCCTCATCCACGAAATCTTCGTGCCAGGTTTTCAATACACGTGCTGCGAGCTTTCGCCCAAGATACTTTTTCAATCCCGTTTTGGAGGCCTTTACTTCCTCGGCAAGATCAAATATTTCTAGAATATCTTTATCACGCTCAAACCCAATCGCACGGAAAAGTGTGGTGACAGGTAATTTTTTCTTTCTGTCGATGTAGGCATACATTACAGAATTGATGTCTGTTGCAAATTCAATCCAAGAACCTTTGAATGGAATTACACGCGCCGAATACAACTTGGTTCCGTTAGCGTGGAAAGACTGTCCAAAGAAAACCCCAGGAGAACGGTGTAACTGGGAAACCACGACGCGTTCAGCACCATTGATGACAAACGTTCCACTTGGCGTCATATATGGAATGGTTCCCAAATAAACATCCTGAACTATGGTCTCAAAATCTTCGTGTTCCTCATCAGTACAATACAACTTAAGACGTGCCTTAAGCGGTACACTATACGTCAAACCACGTTCGATACACTCTTGAATGCTGTATCGTGGCGGATCAACAAAATAGTCCAAAAACTCCAGGACAAATTGATTGCGGGTATCGGTAATTGGAAAGTTTTCCAAGAAAGTCTTATAAAGACCCTCATTGCCTCTTTCTTCTGATTTGGTTTCCAATTGGAAAAAATCCTGAAAGGATTTAATTTGGATATCCAAAAAGTCCGGGTAATCCGGTCTGTTCGCTACAGAGGAAAAATTCAATCGTTCAGTTTGCGTTGCTGACATCTATAGATAGAATTTTAATTAAAAAATTAGATTTGCGTGTACATGAAAAATTTCAAAACCTATATATACGCAAAATGGTTTAGGCCTATACTCACTCGAGTAAAGACCTAAACCTTAAGGTTTAAAGCTGTTGGGCTTACTTAAGCTCAACCTCAGCTCCAGCCTCTTCTAGTTGGGCTTTAAGGGCTTCTGCTTCGTCTTTAGAAACACCTTCTTTGATCGGAGATGGTGCATTATCAACTAAATCTTTTGCGTCTTTCAATCCAGCACCAGTCAACTCTTTTACAAGTTTAACCACAGCTAGCTTAGAAGCTCCAGCGGCTTTAAGGATTACGTCAAATTCTGACTTTTCCTCAGCAGCATCGTCTCCTCCTGCAGCTGGACCTGCAACAGCTACTGCTGCAGCGGCTGCTGGCTCAATACCGTATTCATCCTTTAGGATTGTAGCTAACTCATTAACTTCTTTTACAGTCAAGTTAACCAATTGTTCTGCGAAATCTTTTAAATCTGCCATTTTCTATCGTTT
>RFXU01000059.1 GCA_009921505.1 Flavobacteriaceae bacterium | reverse complement strand
CGTAATAAATAGGTGGTACTCTCCATAGTATGTCCTGGAGTATGCATGGCGACGATACTCACATCACCCAAGGTAAACACTTGACCATCTTCGGCAATAATTGCATCAAATGAAGTCTCAGCACCTGGCCCGTAAATAATAGGGGCACCAGTTTCTTTAGAAAGGGTTACGTGACCACTCACAAAGTCTGCATGAAAATGGGTTTCAAAGACATATTTGATGGTGGCACCTGATTTAGCCGCGCGATCGATATAAGGTTGTACCTCACGAAGAGGATCAATAATCGCAACCTCTCCATTACTTTCGATGTAATAAGCGCCTTGCGCTAAACATCCCGTATAAATTTGCTCGATTTTCATAAAAGATTTATTTTGTTTTCAGCCTATTGGCCACTTAGTCATTATTTACTTTGCTAAATTAAGCACTGATTTCCAATTGTTAAGTAACACAAGTTACAGTTTAATTTTCGCGTTGCCCCTTTATACAGACTTTGTATTTATTCGACCCAAAGGCCATTAGAGTAACTCTCTCAATACAATAAATACACCCATAACCAGGACAAACCACCCAAACCCTTTTTTTAATTTTTGGCCAGGAACAATTTGATTTAATCGCACGCCCATAAATATACCAACGACAGAGAGCAGGGCAAAAACCAATAAAAACATCCAGTCAATTTCAATGACTTGAATGTCCCCAATAAAACCAATAAGTGATTTGATGGCAATAATCAGTAAAGAGGTCGCTACCGCTTTTTTCATCGGCAATTTTGCCAGAAGAACTAATGCGGGGATAATTAAAAACCCACCACCGGCCCCTACAATACCAGTAAGCACCCCAACGACAAACCCTTCTACTACAATTAGGGGGTAGTTGTATTGAGGTTCGTTATTTTCGGAATTAGTATCGGCTTCTTTGCGTCGGTCTCGAATCATAGAGACAGAAGCAAGGACCATGATTAATGCGAAAAACACCATAATCCCAACATCTTTGGTAAGACTGAAATCACCGAGTGATAATAATGGGTCTGGCAAAGAGGGAACGAGATACCTTCTCGTGAGGTAAACTGCAATAAACGCTGGTAGCGCGAAAATTAGTGCGGTTTTGAAGTCGACTAATTTCTGACTCATATTTTTTAGGGTCCCAGCAACTGCAGCGACACCAACAATAAAGAGTGAGTAAGCCGTTGCAATCACGGGCTCAATACCGAATAAATAAACCAGTACAGGGAGTGTCAATATTGAACCACCCCCTCCGATAAGTCCAAGGACAACACCGATGAGTATTGCGCCGAAGTAACCGAGAATCAAATGAATTTCCATAATCTTTTTAGTATGAGCGCAAAGATAGAGGCTCTATTTGAATGGTTCGGTAACTCAAGTTACACGGAACTAACCTTGATTTGGTCAGAGCACCTCGATATTGTTTCGATGGAGTTTAATTTCCCCGTTGTTTTCCAAAGTTTTTAGCAAGCGAGAAATTACGACCCGAGAGGTGTGCAAGTCGTAAGCAATCTCTTTATGGGTGGTGTGAAGAATGGCGCTATGATTGACCGCAACTTTTTCTTTGAGGTATTTTAATAAGCGTTCATCCATTCTTAAAAACGCTATGGAATCAATACTCTCTAGCATCTCCATTAAACGATTGTGATAGCTTTCGAAAACGAAGTTTCTCCAGGAACGGTATTTTCCAGTCCACTCTTCCATCTTTTGTATAGGAATCATGATCAGTTTAGTGTCCATCTCTGCGACTGCGCGAATTTCACTTTGGGTTTGTCCTAAACAACAGTTCAAAGTCATGGCACAGGTATCTCCTTCTTCCAGAAAATAAAGCAATAATTCATTGCCCTGAGGATCTTCCCGAAATACTTTTATCGCACCTGAAACTAACAACGGCATAGATCGAATGTATTGCCCAAAATCGATTAATAAAAAACCTTCGGGCACTTCTCTAAAAGTGCCGACTTGGTTGATTTCTTCAATCAGGGCCTTTTCAAAAAGCCCCCCATAGCTTTGTTGAAGGTCATGGAGCATAATTCAGAGGTATTATTGTTCAAAAATAGCCTTTAATTCAGTGGCATCATGAGCTTTCAGTTTTCCGGCCAAAACAAGACTGAGTTGTCTGCGGCGCAATGCAGCGGCATATCGTTCCTTTTCTAAGGGGGTTTCTGGAGTGATTTCGGGAACTTGAACAGGCTGACCTTGCTCATCTACAGCAACAAAGGTGAAAATAGCTTCGTTGGCTTTGGTCCGCTCCCCACTTTGTCGATCTTCGAGCCAAACATCCATATAAACCTCCATAGAGGTTTTAAATGCTCTAGAAATAGATGCTTCAACCGTTACAACACTGCCTAAAGGAATCATTTTATTAAAGGCTACGTGGTTTACGGATACTGTAACCACAATTTGTCTGCTGTGTCGCCGCGCGGCAATACTTGCCGCGCGGTCCATCCGCGCTAAAAGTTCTCCCCCAAACATATTGCCAATGGGATTGGTTTCACTGGGCAATACCAAGTCAGTCAACGTCGTTCTGGACTCTGATGGGGTTCTAGGGGTCATAATATATGGGGTTTAGGGCCTTACTGCACTAGCAGCCAAGCTTCTTTATTTTCTTTGGCACGAATCTGCGATAAGGCGTTTAAAGCTTGAGAGCGGTCTGCATAAGAGGAAAAAACCACTTGATGCAAGCCGTATTTGTTTTGACCAATAATTCTGGCCTCGTGTCCTTTTTTTAGAAGTTGAGCGACTTTTCGTTTGGCATTCTCCTCAATGCGAAAGGCTCCTGCGACCAGGTGATAAGGCCCTTTAGGGGATTCTATCGTTACAGAAATTATTGCCGGGTCTATATTTGGCGTAAAGGTAGCTTGCTGAATTTGCTCCTGAACGTAATCCTGGGCTTGGGCCTCCAGATTTTGATTATAAGCCATTACCGATTGATTGTAGCGATAAGTTGCTCCGTAGCCTCCAAGGCTGAGCGCAATCAAACCGATGGCAGCGTAGCGCCATAAATTTTGCGCCCCTGATTTAGCACGATGAATGGGTATAATCGGTGTGTCGGACTCAGATCGGTCAATAGGGTGGATTAATACGGAAGTTAATCCAAACGATTTGGTGGCCAAATTCATTTGGTTCGCGGCCTCAAAGCGGAGCAACCCATTCTCTTTGACCTCAAAATGTCCGAGCGGGGCACAATCAATAATTGAACCTTGATTTAAACCTTCTAACAAACGAGCGCTAAAGAGTCGGATTTTTTCTAAAGCAAGCGCGTACGTTATCCCTTCTGCATGGGCCAAGTGATGGGCTAAAAGGCCGTCATTAGTTTGTAATTGTCTATTGAAAAACACTGTTTTTCCCGGCGGAACCAAAAGGCCATCAGACTGAATTACAGCGCTGTGACTGCGTGTGATAAAGGCTCCAAAACCGGGCAATATCACGCACTCATAACGATACAGCAAATGCTTTATGTGCTTGAAAACTTCCATCTAAACAAACTTAATTTTTTTTTCCGCGGCAATCAACCCCTGAGCGTAATAATTTTTAACAATTAAAGTTATCTATTTAGAAAATCTCCCCTGAATGTTATCGGAATCGACTTATGGAAGAGCTCAAAGTGCTCCAACAGCTGTACGCCATTCATCGGACCAAAGGCATTGGGATTCGATCTGCAAAGGCTCTAATTCAATGTTTTGGAGGATTAGATGGTATTTTTGAATGGGACAATAAGCCAGAGGCCTTATCGGCTAATGCCAAGCTATCTTCATCCAGAAACCAATTAAAGCGTTTTTTCGAGTCTGCCGAGTGCCGTGAAAATGCACATCGCGAGCATGAATTTATGCGCCGAAATGGCATCGAGCTGTTGCCGTTTGATCAGGCGCATTTCCCGAATTTACTTGGCCAGTGTCCTGATGCCCCATTAGCCCTTATGGTACAAGGAGCATTGCCTAAAGCAGAATACTGGGTGAGTGTAGTAGGAACCCGTCGTGCCACGGTGTTTGGCCGGGACTTTTGTCGTTCGTTAATTCAAGAATTGGCGCCGTTAAATCCAGTAATTGTCTCGGGTTTAGCCAAGGGCATCGATCATTGTGCTCATGAGACGGCTTTAGATTTAGGCTTGACAACGGTAGCTTGTCTGGCCCATGGGTTGGATCAAATTTACCCGAAAGAACATTATACGCTTGCAAAAGACATTGAAAAGCAAGGGGCCTTAATCACGGAGTTTTGGTCAGACTCAGAATTTCATCCCAGTAATTTTTTGCAGCGCAATCGAATTATTGCAGGATTGAGTCAGGTGACCTTGGTGATAGAATCGGGAGTCAAGGGAGGAAGCTTAATTACAGCTCAATTTGCCAATGAGTATCATCGAGAAGTATTTGCCGTACCCGGGAGTCCGAATCAAAGCGCTTTTGCAGGGTGTAATGAATTGATTAAAAACCACCAAGCTCATATGGTTACAGAAACTGCAGATATTGTGCGGATTATGGGATGGAAAAAGACGGGACCAAATCAGGAAACAGTAGTAGATATTGACCCTACACAACGGAGCATTTTAAAAATGGTTAATGACCAGCCCTATGTCCACAAAGATGAATTATCGCGCAGTTTGAATTTAAATGCTGGTATGCTCCAAGCAGCCTTGCTAAATCTAGAGATATCAGGACTTTTGTTGACCCAATCAGGCTGTTGTTTGCTTAGTAACCGAGGTGCGCGCGCACTCGACCCATAACCGAACTCGCTACTTTTTGCGCCTTTGCCGCCCCAATGGCTAGGAGTTCGTCTAATTGTTTGGTGTCGTAAACCAATTGAGTAAACGCTTCTCTCTGAGGACCAAATTTATCAACGATCAGTTCAAATAGGGCTTGTTTGGCGTGCCCATAGCCATAACCGCCTTGTGCATAATTTTGAGCCATCGCTTCTATTTGATTTGGTTCTGCCAAAAGGCGGTATAAAGCAAAAACGTTACAGGATTCGGGGTCTTTTGGGGCTTCGAGCGGAGTACTGTCCGTGGCAATACCCATAATTTGTTTTCTCAGCGCCTTTTCAGGCAAGAAAATATCGATCACATTATTTTTGGATTTACTCATTTTCTCACCGTCCGTTCCAGGGATGAGCTGGGTTGTTTCAGAAATTTTTGCCTCGGGGAGTACAAATAATTCCTTTCCAATCTTGGCGTGCACTCGTGACGCAACATCTCTTGTCATTTCAATATGTTGCAATTGGTCCTTGCCCACGGGAACTATTTCTGCGTCATAGAGCAAAATGTCGGCAGCCATCAGCATGGGATAGGTAAAAAGTCCTGCGTTAACATCTTCCAGGCGCTCAGCTTTATCTTTAAAGCTATGGGCTAAAGTCAGTCTTTGGTAAGGGAAGAAACACCCTAAATACCAAGCTAACTCTGTTGCGAGGGGCACATCACTTTGTCGATAAAATACAGTTTTTTGTATATCTAAACCGAAAGCCAGCCAAGCCGCTGCTGTTCTGTATGTGTTGTCTTTAAGCGTGGCGCCGTCTTTGATTTGAGTCAAAGAATGCAGGTCTGCGATAAACAGGAAAGATTCGTTTTTTGGGTCATTGGCCATTTCAATTGCGGGTAAAATGGCGCCTAAAATATTCCCCAAGTGTGGGGTTCCCGTACTTTGAATTCCCGTTAAAATTCTGGACATTTTTACCGCTTTTGTGCAAAGGTAATTTTTTTGTGTTATTCGCTTAATTCAAATCCTTATTTTTGAATTCATGAAGCTTATCCAATACCTCTTAATGCCCTTTTACCGTGTATGGTTTTACACCTTAGTCATGGTGGGGATTACGTTATTCTCTCCTTTGCTATTTTTAGGAACGGTTCGCGAGCATTGGTATAAAATTTATTTTACTGGAGCACGCTGGTGGGGGATGTTCGTGCTTTTTGGCATGGGTTTTATTCCGAAGGTAGAGCGTCGCACCGAATATGTCCCTGGAGCGAGTTATATGTTCGTGGCCAATCATGTTTCTATGATTGACATTATGCTTATGTTGTATGTCGCCAATCGACCTTTTGTTTTTGTCGGCAAAAAAGAGCTCGCTAAAATTCCAATTTTCGGGTTTTTTTATCGTCGTGGCTGTATTCTTGTAGATAGAAATGATCCTGCTTCACGCAGATCTGTATATGCTCAGGCGCAAAAAAGATTGTCAGAGGGTTTGGGTATTTGTATTTTCCCAGAGGGAGGGGTGCCGAACCCTAAAATTGATTTAGCACCATTTAAGGATGGAGCGTTTCGTTTGGCCGTAGAACATCAAATCCCAATAGCTCCGATGACTTTTGTCGATAACAAACGTCGCTTACCTTATTCATTTTTTGTTGGTAGCCCAGGGACGCTTCGTGTGGTGTGTCACCCAGTGATTGAAACCAAAGGCCTCGGACTGGATGGCCGCAGAGACTTGAAAGACCAGACTCGAGCGCTAATCGAAAGCGAACTCCTTTCTTAAATTAAAATTGAAATTGTAGCCCGCTGAGCAAGACGAGTTGATAAGGCGTAAAATCAACATTAGGGTCGCTGTAGGTACCGAGTTGATATTTGAACGTGGGTTCCAGTTGAAGGTTTAGCCTTTGAAAAACTTTATAGCTAAGACCAAAGCCAATATTCGTTGAAAAACTGAATTGATTTAGGTTATTTAAGTTTCCGAGAATATAACGGTTTTGGCCATCATTAACACTTACCTCATTATTGTTTAAGACCAAACCTGAAACCCCACTGATTAGTGATAGTTTAACTTGTTGATCGATCAAGGCATAAGACAGTTCAAGCGGAAATTCTAAATAATTTAAATTGGCACGAAGAGACAAGTCTCCTGAGGTGGATTTCAAATTGAGTTGGCTATAGGGGTTGTTTGGTTCAGGGTTAGCCGGAAGTGTACCTTTATCAAATACACTGATGATGTTTCGATTGTCGCTGTAGTTTACTGTACTCAGGCCAAATGCCGCAGGTCCGGTTGCAATTTCGATCCCTTGAGTGGCATAGCCCATGGCGACACTATTGATACCGGCTCTTAGGGTTAATCGTTTATCAAGATCTATATTAACTCTTAGCCCGTAGCTAAACGTAATATCTCCTTGGCGACTGTTGTCTGAAAAGCTTTGATCGAAAACAGATCCTTGTGTGAGACTGTTATAATAAACAGGCCCAGCTACAGGCATGATTGACCAAGCCTTATCTGGGGAATCATTTATTATGATTTCTTCGAGATCCTCTTCCGCCACAAGACTGGTTACAGGCTCGGTTATGACATTAACAACTTCAGGGGTCATAGTACTGGTATCTTCTGTCCCTTCACTATTTGAGGCCTCGACTTTGGACGGGTCAACTGAGGCCACTGAGCGCTCAACCGCATTAACCATAACCCTTGATGATTCAATTAAATCAATTCGCTGTTCAGTGTTATTGTTGCTATTTGACCTCGCGGCTGATTCCCTTTGGGTCGCAGCGACAGAGTGTTGGCGGTTTGGAGCAATTAAATTGTTTTTATGACCTGAATTGTTTTTATGGTCTGAATGAGCGACTGCCGTCTGAGTCATTTCATTTGAATCCAGTTCAGAATTTTGAGCAGCATTATCGTCAAGGTAACGCTCTGCTGTTGGCTCAATGGAAGCAACAACTCCTGATTCATTAGATTTTGCGCGCTCATTTGTCTCAATGACCGTAGATGAGGTTTGCCCTGAATCTTGTTTGGTTTGATTGAGTTGCGATAAAGAATTCTCCTGAAATTCCTGAGTAGGATTTAAAAGAATAATTAAAGCCAAGGAGGCGGCGGTGGCGACAATTGCTCCAGTTTTCCACCAAAGAGGAATGACTAATGGACGTTTTTTATGGTCCTTATTCAATTTACGCTCTATTTCGGGCCACAAATCTCGCTCTGGCAACTTTTGAAAGTCACCAAGACTGCTTTTTATTTGATCTTCCCAATTTTGTTTCATCTCGACTTAGCGATCATTGGCCTTATTAAAGGCATTTATTTTTTGTTGCAAGAGTTGTCGCGCTCTGGCTAAATTTGATTTTGATGTTCCGTCGCTGATTCCTAATAGTTCAGCTATTTCCTTATGTGTGTGTCCATCCAACACATACAAATTAAAAACCAAGCGATAACGCTCCGGCAGTTCTTGAATAATACTCAATAAGAAGGGCAAGGGCAATGCAGAAGAATCATCATCGACTTCATCGTCTAATTTTTCCTCAATCAAATCATCAGTAGGCAAATCGTAAAGGCGTTTTTGCCTGTACTTCTGCAACACTGTATTGATGGCGATCCTTTTCATCCATCCTTCAAAAGACCCTTTGCCTTGATACTGACCGATGCGCTGAAAAATCGTAATGAAAGCATCTTGGAGATTATCCTCGGCCTCCATTTGATTGGGCGCATACTTCAAGCACATTCCATATAGAACCGAACTGTATTGCCGGTACAATAATTCTTGGGCCTGTCGGTCATTATCTTGACACCTTTTTATGAGCTCTTCTGTAGACAAATACGAATTGATTTTATATCCATAGGCGGTACTTATGGCACATTTCGCATCTGACTCTACGACAGTAAGATGCTATTCTATTAAAGGGGTTGCGTGGATCAAAAAAATTAAGATGCCAGGGTTTTTATTGCTTGGGTGATTTTACCTTCTAATTCCTCCATCAATTCTGGGTTGTCCGTCAGTAAGCTCTTTACAGCATCTCTTCCTTGTCCAAGTTTTGTGTCATCGTAGCTGAACCAAGAACCACTTTTCTTGATGATTTCGTAATCAACGCCAAGATCAATGATTTCGCCAATTTTTGACACACCTTCTCCATACATAATGTCGAACTCAGCGGTTTTAAAAGGTGGCGCCACCTTGTTCTTAACGACCTTTACGCGCGTTTTATTACCGACGGCTTCGCTGTTATTGTCTTTTAGTTGTGTAGACCGGCGGATGTCCAAGCGAATCGAGGCATAAAATTTCAGTGCATTTCCTCCTGTAGTGGTCTCAGGATTGCCAAACATTACCCCGATTTTTTCACGCAATTGGTTGATAAATATGACCGTACATTTGGTTTTACTGATTGAGCCCGTAAGTTTTCTCAAAGCTTGGGACATGAGGCGTGCATGGAGTCCCATTTTGCTGTCTCCCATTTCTCCTTCAATCTCACTTTTTGGAGTAAGTGCCGCGACGGAATCGATAATTATGATATCAATTGCACCACTGCGGATAAGATTATCGGCAATTTCTAGGGCTTGCTCGCCATTGTCGGGCTGAGAAATAATTAGATTTTCTATATCGACGCCCAGTTTTTCAGCGTAATATCGATCAAAGGCGTGCTCAGCATCAATGAATGCAGCGATGCCTCCTTTTTTTTGAGCCTCAGCGATTGCATGAAGGGTTAATGTGGTTTTACCAGAGGATTCAGGTCCGTAAATTTCAATAACTCTGCCTTTGGGATACCCCCCTACTCCTAATGCTAAATCAAGCCCCAGTGAGCCGGTAGGAATTACTTCCACCTCTTCCACTGCGGAGTCGCCCATTTTCATGACAGCACCTTTCCCGTAGGTTTTATCTAATTTATCTAAAGTGAGTTTTAATGCTTTTAATTTGGCTTCTTTTTCGCTGCTCATGATCTGATTTTTAACGGTTACACATTGATAGCGCTAAGGTAAGATTAATCCTGAATGAGGACAATATTTGGACCGCTACACCCCCCTTATTTTGTTAACAACGTGTCGGATTTATAAATTCCAACTTTCAATAATCCGTTGGTGTCGATTTGGGCGCGATACATACCAGGGGTATTAAAACGCATGGAGATATTACCGTGCTTATCCATGGCAATTACACCGCCATCGCCACCGAGTTCAGGTATTTTTTTATCGATTACTGTGCTGGTGGACTGTTCCAAATCAAAACCACCATACTGCATCATGGCCGAAATGTCATGGGCGACTACTCCTCGAATGAAATATTCCCCCCATCCAGTGGCCGAAACCGCGCAGCTTTGATTATTGGCATAAGTGCCCGCCCCAATTACAGGAGCGTCTCCAATTCGGCCAAATTGTTTGTTGGTCATTCCCCCCGTTGAAGTTCCAGCTGCAAGATTTCCATTTTGATCGAGAGCAACGCAGCCTACTGTTCCATATTTTGAAGCTTTGAGTATCGGGTCAAAAAACATTTCAGCTGGATTATTAGGAAGCATTTCTTTTTCAAAGAGGGTAGAATTTTGTTCTTCTGTGGCCTTGACACGCATGAGATGATCGTAGCGAGCCTGAGTATAGAAGTAATCTTGTTCTACCATGTTAAAGCCCTGGTCCTTCGCAAACGCCTCAGCCCCTTCTCCATACATAAAAACGTGTGGGCTGTTATCCATCACCGAACGGGCTAAATCAATAGGGTTTTTAATGTGCATTACCCCGGCTACTGCTCCAGCATTAAGAGTGGCCCCATCCATTATTGAAGCATCGAGCTCATTGGTTTGGTCATGTGTAAAAACGGCCCCCTTGCCTGCATTAAACAAAGGACTGTCTTCCAAGATATTGATACTTACACCAACGGCATCCAAAGCGCTGCCACCTGTCGAAAGGATATCGTGACCTGCGGTTACGGCCTTTGAAAGAATTTCAATATAGGCCGCTTCAAGGGAATCGGACATTTGAGTTTTGAGTATTGTGCCAGCCCCTCCATGGATTGCTATGGCAAATTTTGGCAAATTTTGGCCTTCCAAATATTCGTTTTTTGTCGATGAAACGCAAGAAAAAACGATAAAAAACAAAAAAATTGGAAAAAATTTAAAAATTTTCATAGGTATGAATTTGAAGTCCAAAAATACAAATAAAATACAGAAAATCAATGAGTTAAATTAAAATTTGAGATAATAGGCGCGATCAAAAAACACCCAATTTCATCGATGAAATGCAAATAATTCGGATAAAGTGTTGCAAGATTGAAAAATCTGCGTATCTTTGTAATGAATCAAGCCCCAAATTTGATTTACCCCGAATTATGAAACTAGTAACCTACAGCCTTTTGGCTTTGACCCTTGCCCTAACATC
>RFXU01000058.1 GCA_009921505.1 Flavobacteriaceae bacterium | reverse complement strand
GTCCTTGGTTAAATATTCGTTCATGAGCGCAAAGGTGGGACTTGACACAACATCTAGGCTGCCGAGCCGTCTGACAAGCGCCTTAATTAATGTGGTTTTGCCGGCACCCATTGAGCCCTTAAACAGCATTATTTTTGAATGAACATTATCTAAAATAGTTTCAGCGACTTTGTCGATATCAAGAATATCAAACTCAATTTTCATTGCTATTTATATAAGCGCGAAGATAGTAAAAATTAGTTAATCGGTATAAAATTATCGATTAAATACATCATTTTGCTACTTTTTGGGATTGAGGACTATAAATGGTATGATCATCTCCTCAAGCGAAATCCCGCCATGTTGATACGTGTTTCGGTAATAATTCACGTAATGATTGTAATTGTTTGGGTAAGCAAAGAAGTGATCGCTCTTTGCAAAAATAAAACTACTACTCATATTTATTGAGGGTAGACGAACGGCCCCTGGATTTTTAATTGCAAAGACTTCTTTTTGATTATAAGTAAGACTTCTCCCAGTTTTATAACGCAGATTGAGACTTGTTTGTTTATCACCCACTACTTTAGAAGGGGTTTTGACATTCACAGTCCCGTGATCTGTGGTGATCATTAGTTTGAAATTCATGGCCGCGGCTTGATGAATAATGTCTAATAAAGGAGAATTTTTAAACCAACTTGCGGTTAATGAGCGATATGATTTATCATTTGAGGCGAGTTCCTTAATGACCTCCATTTCGGTTTTTGCATGAGAAAGCATATCGACGAAATTATAAACCACTACAGTCAATTGCTCGTCTTTGTGTACCCTAAAATTTTCTGATAATTTTTTACCCTGTCTTAATGAAGTAATCTTATGATAACTCCAATTTAAATCGAGCCCAAGCCGTTTTAACTGAAGACTCAAAAACTCTTCTTCGTATAAATTTTTCCCCCCTTCATCAGTATCATTACGCCAATAATTAGGATGTAATTTTTCCATATCTGCCGGGGTTAAGCCCGAAAAAATGGCATTTCTGGAATATTGTGTGGCAGTCGGTAATATGCTGTAAAACAGTGATTCCTCACGTTTTTTAAAAAGTGGATTAAGCAGTGGCTCAAAGGCCTTCCATTGATCGTAGCGCAAATTATCAATAACAACCAAAAGTGTGGGTTGGTCGTCTAAAAGCGGAGCAACTTTTTCTTTAAATAAGGTATGGGACATTACCGGCGCCTTGACCGTGCCATCGAACCAGTCCTGATAGTTGTTTTCAATGAATTTACAAAACTGCGTATTGGCTTCTTGCTTCTGGCTTTCAAGTATTTCCATCATCCCCGAGTTCTCTATATTGTCGAGTTCCATCTCCCAAAACACCAATTTTTGGTATAAATCACTCCATTCTTCTGGTTGATTTATGGTGGATAAATCCATGGCGATTTTTCGAAATTCTTGTTGATAGTTCTGATTTGTTTTTTGAGAGACCAGTCGATAGTGGTCGAGATTTTTTTTAAGACTCAGAAGCAACTGATTCGGATTAACAGGTTTGATCAGATAATCTGCAATTTTTGAACCAATAGCTTCTTCCATTAGATGCTCTTCTTCACTTTTTGTGATCATTACAACCGGCAGGCTATCTTGTATTTCCTTAATTTCTTGTAGTGTTTCCAGGCCCGATAAACCCGGCATATTTTCATCCAAAAAGACTATGTCAAAGGCGGTGCTTTTGATGGCATTAAGTGCTTCCGTACCGCTGCGCACAGGGGTCACTTGATAATTTCGTTGTTCCAGGAACAAAATATGGGGTTTCAATAAATCAATTTCGTCGTCTACCCAAAGAACTTTAATCTCATTCATATATGTATATTTGTCTTTCGCTTTTCTCTTTATATATAACCTTCGAGGACGCGTTTTAGTATGCTAAAAATACACCTAAAGGTGCTAATTAATCGTTAATTTTGAGTAATTCTCACAAGTTGAAAATTATTAATGATCCCATTTATGGATTCATTCCAGTACACAATGAATTGATTTTTCAAATCATTGAGCATCCCTATGTTCAGCGGCTAAGGCATATTTCTCAAATGGGTTTGAGTTATTTGGTTTACCCAGGAGCACATCACACGCGATTTCATCACGCATTGGGCGCCATGTTTCTCATGCAGCGTGCTGTGGCTACATTACGACAAAAACGTGTTGATATTTCTAGCCAGGAGGAAGAAGCCTTATATCTTGCCATATTACTACATGATATCGGTCATGGTCCTTTTTCACATGGTCTCGAGGGCATCATTGTCCCTGATATGTCTCATGAGGAGCTTTCTTTAGCGATTATGGATCGCTTAAACAAGGAGTATAGTGGCGCTTTGGATTTAGCCATAGAGATTTTTACCGGGCGCCACACAAGAAAATTTTTAAAGCAACTTGTTTCAGGGCAACTCGATATGGATCGATTGGATTTTTTGCGAAGAGATAGCTTTTATACCGGGGTGGCAGAAGGATCAATAAGTGCTCAGCGTTTAATAGCAATGCTTAATGTGGTCGATGATTGTCTGGTCGTTGAGGAAAAGGGAATTCACTCTGTTGAGAATTTCTTGGTGGCAAGACGATTGATGTACTGGCAAGTTTATTTGCACAAAGCTTCTTTATGTGCTGAGCATATTTTGATGAAAATTATCATGCGTGCCCGAGAATTAAAGCGTTCGGGGATGGATCTTGGTATAGTAGGGTCATTTAATTATTTTTTGTCCTTCGATCAAAACCAGGAATTGTCCCAAGACTCGTTGAATCATTTTTTACATCTTGACGATATCGACATCTTGGCAGCACTCAAACTATGGATGAGTCATGATGATTTCGTGCTCAGTCAATTATCCAAAACGATTATTAAACGCAAACTCTTTAAAATCAAGATTCATGAAGCTGAATTTTCCAACGAAAAACTGGAAGAAAAACGTCAAAAGTTTGCGATAAAACACAACCTTTCAGCTCATGAGGCATCTTATTTTGTGTTTACCGGTAGTATTTCAAATTTAGCCTACAACCAGTCTAAAGAAAACATTAAGCTTCTTAGAAAAGATGGCTCTTTAATTGATGTGGCTCAGGCGAGCGATCAATTACATATTAAAGCCCTATCTGAAAAGGTGGTGAAGTATTTTCAATGTTACCCAAAAACCCTTGAATAGAAACGCTTTTTTTATATTTGCACATTGATACCATCTTAATGGAATTTACAGCCAACCAAATTGCAGAAATACTCAACGGCACAGTCGATGGTGATGGGGCAGTAGCCGTTTCACGATTGTCCAAGATCGAAGAGGGAACCCAGGGGAGTCTTACGTTTTTGGCCAATCCAAAATATACAAACTTTATTTATACCACGAAGGCTTCCATTGTTATCGTAAGCCAAGATTTTCGTCCCGAGCAGGAGATCGAGTCTACGCTGATACGAGTTGAGGATGCTTACAGCGCTTTTTCTACCCTTTTATCTTATTATAATCAGGTGAAAATGAATAAAATAGGTGTTGAACAACCTATTTACATGTCCGATTCTGCGCGTCATGGAGAAAACTGCTACATCGGGGCTTTTGTCTACATTGGCGACAACGCTGTCATTGGTAATAATGTAAAAATTTATCCCAACGCTTACATCGGGGATAATGTGCATATTGAGGACAATGCTGTAATTTTTTCGGGAGCAAAGATTTATTCAGAAACTCAGATCGGAGCAAATACAGTAATTCACAGTGGGGCGATTATAGGAGCAGATGGCTTTGGTTTTTCGCCTAACGAAGAAGGTACTTATGATAAAGTTCCTCAGATCGGCAATGTCATTATCGAGTCCAATGTTGATGTTGGCGCAGGAACCACCATCGATAGAGCAACGCTTGGTTCAACCATCATCCGAGAAGGGGTGAAACTCGATAATCAAATTCAAATTGCGCACAATGTAGAGATTGGAAAAAATACAGTAATTGCTGCCCAAACCGGAATTGCCGGTTCGACCAAGATTGGTGAAAACTGCATGATTGGTGGTCAAGTAGGCATCGTCGGGCATATTACCATCGGAAATAATGTCAAAATCCAGGCGCAAAGTGGTATTGGACGCTCAATAAAAGATAATGAAGTGCTTCAAGGTTCTCCAGCGTTTAATTATGGAGACTACAGCAAGAGCTACGTTCATTTTAAAAATTTACCAAAAATTGTCCGGGCGTTCAATGCTTTGGAAAAAAAAGTCAATGATGACAAACAGTAATGGCAAGCAAACAACCATCGCCTCTGAGGTTTCTTTAACAGGCGTTGGCCTGCATACAGGAAAAAACGTAACCCTAACCCTTAAGCCTGCACCAGAAAACTTCGGTTATAAATTTATACGCGTGGATTTAGAGGACGCTCCAATTATTGAGGCTGATGCTAACTATGTCGTGAATACCCAGCGAGGAACTAATCTTGAAAAGTCTGGGGTAAAAATTCAAACTTCAGAACATATTCTAGCCGCTTTGGTGGGCATGGAAGTGGATAACTGCATTTTAGAGTTAGACGCTCCGGAGCCCCCCATTATGGACGGTTCTTCAAAATTCTTTGTCGAAGCTATTGAAAAGGCCGGTATCGTAGTTCAAGAGGCAGATCGAGAAGAGTTTGTGGTTGACGAGGTGATTTCGTTTTTAGATGAAGAAACGGGAAGTGAAATTACCATCATTCCAGCCAAAGAATATCAAGTGACGACCATGGTTGATTTTGGGACAAAAATTTTAGGGACTCAAAATGCCAGTTTAAATACTTTAAGTGATTTTAAAGACGAAATATCGAACTCAAGAACATTTAGTTTTCTTCATGAAATCGAAATGTTACTCGAACATGGTCTTATCAAAGGAGGGGATTTAAACAATGCCATCGTTTATGTAGATAAGGAATTGTCATCCGGAACTATGGATAAATTGCGTGCGGCGTTCAAAAAGGACAAAATTTCCGTCAAGCCTAATGGAATATTGGATAATCTGACCTTACATCATCCTAATGAAGCAGCGCGACATAAATTATTAGACGTATTAGGTGATCTAGCACTAGTAGGTACGCGTATTCGCGGAAAAGTGATTGCCAATAAGCCTGGGCACTATGTAAATACCCAGTTCGCTAAAAAGCTGAGTAAAATTATTAAAGATCGAAAAAGACACGCTGTGCCTAAATTCGATGTCCATAAAACGCCTGTAAAGGACGTAAATCAAATCATGGCGATGTTGCCGCATAGACCGCCCTTTTTGTTGGTAGACAAGATATTAGAGCTTGGCTCAGATCGTGTGGTGGGTCTTAAAAATGTAACCATGAATGAACCATTTTTTGTGGGGCATTTTCCGGGAGCTCCTGTAATGCCAGGGGTTTTAATAGTGGAGGCTATGGCGCAAACAGGAGGTATTTTGGCCTTAAGTACGGTTCCAGACCCTGAAAATTATTTAACCTTCTTTATGAAGATTGACAATGTAAAGTTTAAACATCAAGTGAATCCTGGAGATACCTTGGTTTTTACGCTCGATTTAATCACTCCAATTCGCCGAGGTATCGTTCATATGGCTGGAAAAGCATACGCAAATGATCGTATGGTTACCGAAGCCGAGCTTATGGCGCAAATTGTAAAAACTAAGTAGCCTATGAATCAACCACTTGCATACGTTCATCCTGGCGCGAAAATCGCCAAAAATGTGGTCATAGAACCATTTACAACCATTCACAACAATGTAGTTATTGGAGAAGGGACATGGATTGGCTCTAATGTAACCATTATGGAAGGGGCTAGAATTGGTAAGAATTGTAATATTTTCCCAGGATCTGTCATCTCTGCTATTCCTCAAGATTTAAAGTTTAAGGGAGAGGAAACCACAGCTGAGATCGGTGATAACACAACAATTCGCGAATATGTCACCATTAACCGGGGCACTATCGACCGCGGAAAAACTGTTGTTGGAAATAATTGTTTAATCATGGCTTATTGTCATATCGCTCACGATTGTATCGTTGGGAACAATTGTATTTTCTCAAACAACAGTACACTTGCTGGGCATATTAACGTTGGGGATTATGTCGTCCTCGCCGGAATGACTGCAGTACATCAGTTCTGTATGATTGGAAACCACGCTTTTGTTACAGGAGGGTCTCTTGTGCGTAAAGATGTTCCACCCTTTGTTAAAGCAGCACGTGAACCACTGTCTTATGTGGGTATAAATTCTGTTGGATTGAGACGACGCGGTTACACCTCTGAGCAAATCCGTGAAATTCAGAGTATATATCGAATTTTATATCAAAAGAACTATAACAACACCCAGGCTGCTCAAATTATAGAAGCAGAGCTTGAAGCTACGCCTGAGCGCGATGAAATATTACAATTCATCAAGGACTCAAAACGCGGCATCATGAAGGGCTACTTTCAAAATTAACAAACACTTTATATGGCAACGACTTCAGACATTCGAAAAGGACTATGCATTAGGTTTAACCACGATATTTATAAAATCATCGAATTCTTACACGTAAAACCTGGAAAAGGCCCGGCTTTTGTGCGTACCAAGTTAAAAAGCGTCACGACTGGTAAAGTTTTGGACAATACATTTTCTGCGGGTCATAAAATCGAAGACGTTCGCGTGGAAACGCATAAGTTTCAATATCTCTATAATGAGGGTGCATCGTATCATTTTATGAATACTGAGGATTACAATCAGATTCAGCTTCCAGAAAGTGCTTTGGACCGACCAGATTTAATTAAAGAAGGTGAAGTGGTTACTGTCATTATCAATTCAGAAGATCAAATGCCATTGTCTGTAGAAATGCCTGCGCATGTGGTGCTAACGGTCACTGAGACCGAACCAGGAATAAAAGGCAATACCGCCACAAATGCTACTAAGCCAGCTACACTCGAAACTGGGGCGCGTGTTAATGTACCTTTGTTTATCAACGAAGGGGATAAGATTAAAATTGACACAGAAAAAGGCCAATATCAAGAGCGTATGAAGGATTAATTTCTTGAAATCCTTTAAAATTAATCCCGTTTTGGACCAGCCAAGGCGGGATTTTTTTTATTTTAGTGTGAAATAATTGCTGTGAAATTACCACATGTCCATTCGCTCAAATTCATTGCACAATTAATTAATTGTCAATATGTTGGGCCTGATGATTTTCCTGTAGAGGGCTTTAATGAGATTCATGTTGTTCGCCCTGGGGATATCGTTTTTGTCGATCACCCAAAGTATTATGACAAGGCCTTAAATTCTGCGGCGACCGTTATTTTGATTAATAAAAAAGTGGATTGTCCAGAAGGAAAGGCGCTTTTAATTTCAGATGATCCCTTTCGGGATTTTAACAAGCTTAAAGTGTATTTTAGGCCCTTTGTGCCGGCCACTGCTATGGTTTCTGAATCGGCAAGAATTGGGCCCAATACAATAATACAACCTGGCTGTTTTATCGGTAACGATGTGAGTATCGGTAAGGACTGTTTGATCCATGCCAATGTGGTTCTTTACGATCACACGGTCATCGGAGACCGGGTCGTAATTCACTCAGGAAGTATTTTGGGTGCAGACGCATTTTATTATAAAAAGCGGCCAGAAGGCTTTGACCCACTTCAAAGTAGTGGCCGTGTCCTCATTGAGGATGATGTCCACATAGGCGCTGCTTGCACTATAGATAAAGGAGTTAGTGGTGACACCACGATTAAAAAAGGCGCAAAAATAGATAATCAAGTTCATATTGGTCACGATTCCGTGGTCGGTAGAGATTGTTTGATTGCATCTCAAGTAGGCGTAGCAGGCTGTGTGATTATTGAAGATGGGGTTACGATTTGGGGCCAAGCAGGAATTACGAGTGCGATTACCATAGGTGCAGGGTCCATAATTTCAGCACAAAGTGGAGTCAGTAAATCTTTGGAAGGGGGTAAATCTTATTTTGGGACTCCAGCCGAAGAGTTTAGAAAGAAGTATAAAGAATTGGCGGCTCTGCGGCAGTTGCCAGAAGTTGTTGAACAATTAAAAAAGAAATAATGGGACCAAAAAAACTGGTCAAAGCATTTTATAATGCACATGTTGTTGAGGAGGCCAATATAGTTTCAAGATTTTTTCATCCTGACCTAATGCTAACTTGGTTTAGCAGTCACGGCAAAGTGGTTATGGGATTTGACCAACTTGACGCCTTTTTTAAAGAAATAAACAAGACGTATTACGACCTAAGAGTCTCCCTTCATCATATTGTCAAAGAGGGAAATACCGTCGCGGTGCGCTGTACTTATTACGCGCGGACCATTGAAAACCCTGAAGAGGAAATGGCCATCTCACATTTCAATGCCTTCTGGGAAGTGGCCGATGGAATTATTGTCAAAGGACACATGATGAGTCAGCCGGCAAGTGCCCCAGATTGGCAGCCTGTGTAATTAACTTTAGCCTCTATTTTATCGCCAAAGAAGCAATAAATTCCTTTTTTAAACGAGGGTAAAAGATTAATTTTGCGGCTCATTAACCTTCAAAAATTTCACGCACCATGAGTGTATTGGTAAATAAGAATTCAAAAATTATTGTTCAAGGATTTACAGGGAGTGAAGGGACTTTTCACGCCAGTCAAATGATCGAATACGGAACCAATGTGGTCGGTGGTGTTACCCCGGGTAAAGGGGGACAGACGCATTTAGATCGCCCGGTATTCAATACTGTTGCTGAGGCTGTGGATAAGGTTGGTGCCGATACCAGCATTATTTTTGTTCCGCCAGCATTCGCTGCCGATGCAATTATGGAAGCAGCTGAGGCGGGCATCAAAGTGATTATTACCATTACAGAAGGAATTCCTGTTGCAGATATGATTAAAGCGGCTGATTATATAAAAGACCGTGATTGCCGATTGATTGGTCCAAACTGTCCAGGTGTCATAACTCCAGAAGAAGCTAAAGTTGGCATCATGCCCGGTTTTGTTTTCAAAAAAGGGCCAGTAGGAATCGTTTCTAAATCGGGAACCTTGACTTATGAAGCAGCGGACCAGGTAGTGCGTCAGGGCCTTGGCGTAACTACTGCCATTGGTATTGGTGGAGACCCGATCATTGGGACCACCACAAAAGAAGCTTTGTCTTTACTTATAAACGACCCTGAAACTCAGGCCGTCGTAATGATTGGTGAGATTGGAGGTCAGCTAGAGGCTGATGCAGCACAATGGTATGCCCAAAGTGGCAGTACGAAACCCGTAGTTGGTTTTATTGCTGGAGAAACGGCCCCTGCAGGACGAACTATGGGTCATGCTGGAGCAATTGTCGGAGGAAGCGACGATACGGCTCAAGCGAAAAAGAAAATCATGCGTTCATGTGGAATTCACGTGGTTGATTCACCGGCTGAAATTGGTAAGAAAGTAGCAGAACTGCTGAAGTAAACGATATCGACACGCAACAACTAAACCAAAATAGTATGAAGTTACTCGAAAACAAAGTGGCCCTAATTACTGGTGGAAGCCGTGGTATTGGGAAAGGTATTGTGGAAGTTTTTGCCGCTCAAGGAGCGCATGTAGCCTTTACGTACAATTCATCAGCAGAGGCGGCCAATGCTATGGCTGATGAACTTTCACAAAATGGGGTAATAGTAAAAGCGTATCAAAGTGATGCAGCCCAATTTGATCAAGCGGAGTCATTGGTGGCTCAGATTTTGGCTGATTTTGGGAGTATCGACATCTTAATTAATAACGCAGGGATTACCAAAGACAATCTTCTCATGCGTATCAGCGAAGAAGATTTCGATCGAGTAATCGAAGTCAATCTCAAGTCTGTCTTTAATATGACCAAGGCTGTCCAAAGAACAATGCTAAAACAAAGACACGGCAGTATTATCAACATGAGTTCGATTGTCGGGGTTCAAGGAAACGCAGGTCAAACCAATTATGCCGCTTCTAAGGCCGGAATTATTGGTTTTTCTAAATCAGTAGCCCTGGAGCTTGGATCAAGAAATATTCGGTGTAACGTAATTGCCCCTGGATTTATTGAAACAGAAATGACTCAGAAACTCGATGAGGCAACAGTTCAATCTTGGCGTGATGGAATACCGTTGAAGCGCGGAGGAACCCCTCAGGATATTGCCAATACTTGTCTTTATTTGGCCAGTGAATTGTCTTCTTATGTAACCGGTCAAGTAATTCATGTTGACGGAGGTATGTACACCTAATACGGCCTTAACGGGTCCTTAACATGGAACCATTTATACAAAATCAATGGCTGTGGATGATCATTTTGATCCCCGTGTCGTTGATTTTGTCGTATTATATCTACGCTAAACACAAGTTACCAAATTTTTGGACCAAGCCTTTGCTGGTGTTTTTGCGGGCCAGTGCGCTCTCACTGCTTGTAATTTTGCTTTTGAACCCTCAGATAAAGCAAAAAACAGTAAATATCGTATATCCAGAACTGAGTATTTTATTGGATCAATCGACCTCCATTAAAGACAGCGTGTTGATGCAAACGTTTTATGATCAATGGCGAGAGGATAGGGTGCTGAATGATAAATTCTACATGAATTGGTATGGTTTTGATCTTGAAGTAAACCCTCTCAAAAAACTAGAATTCAAAGGCACTGAAACCAATATTGGCGGTGCTGTAGAAAACCTTGATCGAATCCTAGGGCAGGACCTAGGCCCTTTGGTGGTAATTACAGACGGTCAACAAACTTTAGGTCCGTCTTATGTCTATTATACCTCGCAAAATAGACCAATCTACCCCGTTGTTGTAGGGGATACTATTTGGCCAGAGGATATTTCGATACAGCGAGTAACGGCAAATCCAGTCGTGCGAAAGGACCAGGCCTTCGAGGTTGAATTGGTATTAAATCGCACTGGTTCAGTCCTAGAAATGACAACCCAACTTGAGGCCTATCAAGAGGGTAAAAAGATTAAATCTATTCCTGTCAATTTTCCTTATGGCGCGACGAAACAACTCATAAAAACTGATTTGGTGACGCGTAATTTGGGACCACAGTCCTTCCGATGGGTGTTAAAATCAGTACCAGGGGAACGAATTCTCGAGAACAATAATGCCGTACTTTCTGTTGAGGGCGTTGATGAGCAAAGGCGTATTTTATTAGTTTATAATAATATGCATCCTGATATTGGTGCCTTGACTCGTGGATTAAGCGCAGATGAACGAACCGAAATAATTCCTGCCACTACTGAAAAG
>RFXU01000057.1 GCA_009921505.1 Flavobacteriaceae bacterium | reverse complement strand
GAAAATATTGAAAATCTGGAAACAAGAAAATGTCCCCTCTTTCTTTTCCTTATTTTTTCTCTTATTGGATTTTCGCATGGTTTGTATGCTATGAATTTGGATGGACGAACTATAACCCTTATTTATATCTTTGGATAGCTTTTGTATTCAATAATCTATTTAGTCTGGCCATGATTTATTACCAAAATGATTTTATCGATTTGTGGATCTTTAATTAATTCCTCCAAAAGGTACCCGCCGATCAGTCCTGTCCCACCAAACAATACGGCAATGTTTTCTTTTTTTGACATTGTCTTTCTATTCAAAAGTATTCAGTTTCCGGACAAGAGATTCTTGATAGGCTGGCCTGAGTACCTCGATGAGGTGCAGACTGTCAACTCCTGCATTGAAAATACGCAATTGGGACCCCTTTGGAATATGGACCCCATTATTTTTTGTTAAAGCTTTGTGCAATGCGGGTTATAATTCTGCATTTCGTCGTCCGTATTCCAAAAGGACTAGTGGGACTAGGTTTAGCGCCATAATAAGCAAAGGAGGATGCCCTGCTCCTTGAAATAAATTAATCCAATCCGGCAATGTAAATCCAATCAACAGGACCAATAAAATTAGGGCCGTAGTTCTTGCCGCCTCTATGCTCTTACTTTTGATGCCAATAAAATTGACGACAAGGATTGCCCCAACCATAAAGGCGAGTACAGAATTAAATAAATCCCAAATCTCTATAGCTAAGGCGTTATTAGCCATGCCCTCAAATTGCGTAAAAACTAATTCTTCCTTGATCGCGGGCATAAAAGGCATTAAAAATAGAGGTAATGCTCCAAGTATGTTGAGTATCAGGGTTACCAAAAAAATGTTTTTAAATTTTTTCATAATTCGTATGGTTTAAGTTGTTTTAATTCGTCCATCCACCAATGATTGCTCTATGTTCTGCTCCATAAGCTTTCACTCGGGCCTTTAATTCCTCTGAGGCATTCCCGAAAAGCACAAATGAGTTAATGGTAAATGCCTTCATAAACGGCTCAATATTTGGCCCATTTTCGAAGTTATCAGCATGGAGCAAGGCAGCTTCAGAAGTGCGATACTTTTCGATTAAAGTGATGCTTTTTTCGTCTTCAGAGATATAATATCCATAATCGTATCCGTCGGGTTCATTGGTCCGCATGAACGTTGTGAATTTTGCTAGCATACTTGCCACATCATCAGGGGTGTAACCTGGGTTAATCCCTATAATCCCTAATTCTAGAACGAAGCCTACCTTAGTATTGGTATTATTCATACTGGCACGCGCGTTGGCTTCATTTTCAAATTGACTCAAATCAAAAAATTGATACTCCTCGATGATCTTGTCTCCATCCCAGAGATAAGACAAATGAAAAGGGAAGTTTATTTTCTGACCTGTGTAAGCACCTGTGGCGGAGAAATTATTCCAGACAGAGGTCCATACACGTCCGTTTTCGTAATAATTAGTCTCGATTTCTGAGCCATTAGCATCACCGTCGACTGCTTCAAAGGAGATGTCTTCAAAAAGGTCAAACATATCTTCAATGCCCGCTATAAATTGAGTTTTGTCAAAACTCAATTCTTTGGCGTTGACCATTTTCATGCTGTCTGAGAATATTTCTTTGAGATAATCAATGCGTTCTTCTGAGACTTCCTCAAAGATTTTGGCAACCATTTGAGACTTGGTGTCTTGGACTTCGATTTTGGCATAAGGTTGTGCGCATGAAAGAATCATGGTCAAACTAAAAAGGGCAATAATTGACTTCATAATTTATTTTTTAGGTTAGAGATATGTTTAACTAAAATGCTTCTGTATCGGACTATTCTTCTTCTTCGGGAGTTGCCATATTTACCACATAATCATGTGAGTCATATAAAAAACTGACGATAGCGACCTTATCACCATCCCACTTAAAGGACGCGTGTACTGGAGAATCGACGGTAACACCGGTAGCGTTACTCACCCCTTCCCATTTAAACCAAGTGTTGGTGTAAACATCCCCGTTATCCAAGTAAAAGGTTCCCGTGGCTCGATTAGATTGTGTAATGTCGCTATAAAAGGTGCGTCCTTCGAGAAATCCCGCCATTAATTGGGCAGGAGTCATCTCAACACCATTAACCAAGGCTAAAGCATCCGCCGTAAATATTACCTCTTGCCCGGTCATGTCGTTTGCTAGGTAGGCATCATTAAAGGCATTCATGGCCATGGATTTTGGATCTTGTGTTTCGACGGTACCTGAATGAAATTCGGATTTTATCAATGCATTTTCGTTGGCTTGGTTGCATCCGACAAAAGTCAGTGACATTAAAAGTAAAGTGATTAATTGTTTCATAATGAATAGTTTAGATTGAAAATTATTTAATATTAAGATTTATACATAGCCTTAGTTTGACTGCCAATGTTTCTTTTAAGTAGGTAGTCATCAAGTTGTACGATCGCAGTTTTCATTAATTGATCATATTTTTTAAGGAGCTCTTTATAAAAATAGACTCTCTTCTCTCCGTTAGTGAGCATCCCAATAATTTCGGGGTGGTTTTGATAGTTTTTGGAAATAAAAAAATCTGTGATCTCTGTGTTTAAATCCACAGAGTTATCGACCTCTTGAATGACCAAACGATAAAATAATTTATCCGTCAGGACAAGGTCAAATTTTTGGGCAAAAGAGTCGAATTTTAGGTTTGCAGAATTATTTCGTTCTCCTAAATGTTCAAACAAATCGGAAAGGCTGCGTTTGATGTCTTCACTTTCAATTAATTCGAATGACTCAGTTTGTATGAGTTGATTGTATATTCCTGTTTGAGGAAAAAATGAGATGGCCATTTTAGCCGAAACATTGGATATATTGGCAACAATCGCCGAATCAGATAAGAATGGTTTTTTCTGATCACGTATCAGTAAATCAAAGCTTTCAAGACAAACATTTAGGGCGTCTTCTACAATTATCAGTTGTTCTTGGTCCTCGTTTATTGATGTGCGCAACTCAATTAACAGCGTATTTTTCTGGTTGATACGCTCGCGCTGTTTTACGTAATTGTCAATGCCAAAGGACAATAAAATCCCTAAAAAAACAACCAGAAATTCTAGTGTATATTTTATAACCCTCCGCTCGCTATGCATGCGTTTGCTCATTGTCAATAGGGGATTATGACTTTAATTTTAGACGAAAAACTTTAGGATTTGTGACAAATCCAGTAACATATAAATAGTTTTCTTTTGCATCAAAAGTGCAATTGGTGATTTGACCAAAATTCAGACGAGCTTGAAGTTTACCTTCAGGAGAAATAACCAAAAGCCCCCCTGGACCTGAGGTAAATATTGTGCCGCTTGAATGGATCGCCATGCCGTCAAAATCTGTTCCGTCATTATATTTTTTTGAGAGCTCTTCGCCATCAAAAAATATGGATTGACTCATGTCGGAGAGATCGATTCTCATAATTTTGGGCGTAGATTGAGAAAAAGGCGCCCCCATACTATTTACGTATAGAAAACGCTCATCTGGGGAAAGCCCCAGTCCATTTGGTATTGAAACATCACGACTCAGAGCGGTTAAACCCTCCGTTTTTCTATTATATCTATAGACACCATTAAAGTCTAATTCTCGCATTTCAGTCGCTACAAAACTAAAGTTACTTAAATCAAAAAATGCGAATGGAGGGTCTGTGAAATAAACTGAACCGTCAGATCCGATAACCAAGTCGTTCGGACTATTTAAACGAAGTCCCTGATAATTATCGACAAGTGTTTGGTAGCTCGGTTTTTCGGTAGTGGTGTTTTCAATTATGGCAACGCGCCGATCTCCATGTTGGCATACAAGAAGATTGCCCTCATTATCAATCACTAAACCATTAGGTCCCAACAACCCTTGACCTAGATTAGGGGCATATCCCGTGTTGCCGCCTGGAGCGATAAATTTAGAGGCTCCTTTCTTTTCTGTCCATTGCATGATTTGATCATTGAGACAATCAACAAACAATAATCGTTGATTAGAGTCGTCCCATACAGGGCCTTCAGGTAGGGCAATCGAGTCGGCAATCACCTCAAAAGAGGCAGTAACATCTATGATTTCTTCGATGTCAGTATCATAAATTTCAATACCAGTGTTGGGCTTTTTTGGTTCGCTACAAGAGTACAGTAAAACGACACTAAATAAAGGAAGAAGAAGTTTCATGTTAGGTTTATTTTATATTGCAATATAAATTTTTCTGTGCTTAGAGCCAAGCTTTTATTATTACAAAAACAAAATGGCTTTATTAAGAAAAAAGTTTGCCTGAAGCCTATTAGTATTGCGGTATGTACTCAGAAGAGAGAATGGGACTAGGCTCCTCTATAATTTTAACATTAATTTAATAGTATTACTATTATATTTGCATGCAAAATAATTGAATATGGATAAACTGCTATCAAATTTTAAGATTAAAGTTCCAGAGGTCATCTTTCTCAAGGACCCGGAATCGTCAGCTTTAGGCCAAAAAATAATTAGTGGTAGTATTGAACTGATTGACCAAATGGGTTTTGAGTCCTTCAATTTTAAAAAATTGGGCATACATATCGGTTCGAACGAAAGTTCAATTTATCGCTATTTCGAAAGCAAGCACAAACTATTGGTTTATTTGAGTTCTTGGTATTGGAGTTGGTTAGAATATCGTGTGGTCATAGCGACATTTAGTCTTGAAGGTGCGCGGGAAAAACTCAATCGGGCTGTGGAGATTATCGCTGATGAAGTCAAAGAAGACAGCAATTTCACTTATGTTAATGAAGTTGCCTTAAATAGAATTATCGTCAATGAGAGTTCCAAGTCATTTTTGACCAAGGCCGTTGATCAGGAGAATAAGGCGGGTAATTTTCAAAGTTATAAGAGCTTGATACAAAGACTGGTGACTCTGATACAAGAGACTAGTCCGGATTATCCCTACGCCAAGAGTTTGTCCAGCACCCTGGTTGAAGCCTCTTTGCATCAACATTTTTTGGGCGATCATTTTAAAAGCATCACCGACTGTCAGTCAAAAGGTCCGGCGGACTTTCTCGCCGATTTAGTTAAAAAGACATTGTCATGAGTCAAAAGGAACAAATTAAATGGAATCGGCTTTTGGGCTTATTTGAGTTAGAGCGTCAAGACATCCTGCGTATTTTTTATTATTCTCTTTTCGCCGGGGCTGTTTCGTTATCCCTTCCACTTGGCGTGCAAGCCATAATTAATCTCATTCAGGGGGCACAGGTCTCTACTTCATGGATTGTCTTGATGGTCTTGGTGATGATGGGCTTGGGGTTTGCAGGGACCCTGCAAATTATGCAAATGCGTATCATCGAAACTATGCAGCAGCGCATATTTACGCGCTCAAGTTTTGAATTGAGTTATCGCTTCCCTAAAATTGAGATGCAGGCTTTGCGTAAATTCTACCCTCCGGAATTGGCGAATCGATTTTTTGATACAATCACGCTGCAAAAGGGGCTTTCGAAGATATTAATCGATGTACCCGCAGCCATTATTCAGATTGTATTTGCATTAATCTTGCTTTCCTTTTATCACCCTTTCTTTATTTTATTCGGATTGGTGCTGATCACCTTGATGTATTTTGTGTTTAAGTATACGGTGCGGCGGGGTTTACAAACTTCTTTGGAAGAATCCAAGCATAAATACCAGGTAGCCCATTGGATTCAGGAAGTGGCGCGCTCAGTAGTGAGTTTTAAAATTTCTGGGAATACAAGTCTTGCCTTGAAAAAGAATGATGACCTGGTTTTGGATTACCTTAATGCCCGAGAAGCGCACTTTCAGATCATCAAATTGCAGTACCTGAAAATGATCGGCTTCAAGGTTATCGTAACAGGAGGCTTGCTTTTGATAGGGGGGGCATTGGTGTTAAATCAACAGATGAATATTGGTCAGTTCGTCGCCTCAGAAATTATTATTCTCTTGGTAATTGCCTCTGTAGAGAAATTAATAGTGAGTCTCGAGACCCTGTATGATATGGTGACCTCACTGGAGAAATTAGGACAAGTTGTTGATCTTGACATGGAATCTTCAAAAGGCAAAACACCTGAATTTGAACAGGGAATCAGTATCGAGCTTAAAGACTTGTCCTACAGGGTGATGAACAAGGAAACACCAATTTTAGATGATATTCAGCTGAAATTAAGCGCGAAATCGCGGACATTAATTCGGGGGATTTCGGGTTCGGGTAAATCTAGCCTGTTGCGTATTATCGCTGGGATTAATAAACCAACATCCGGGACTGTCTATGTTAATGACCAAAACCTAAAGTCGATTAATTTAAACCACTATCGCTCTTTTCTTGGACTTTCGCTTTCTGAGGAGCGCCCTTTTGGCGGGACTTTGTGGGAGAATATCACTTTTGGGCAAAAAGATGTAGACGAGGTCTACCTCAATGAATTGATAGATTTGTTGGAGTTACGTCCTTATATAAAATCATTGCCCGATGGGTTTGAGACAATGCTCAATCCTGAGGGGCGCCATTTTTCCTACACGACGGCTAAAAAAATAATTCTCTTAAGAGCATTACTGAAAAAGCCTAAAGTATTGCTTTTAGAGGATTCATTAGACCAGTGCAGCGCCCTTGAAACGCAAAAGATCATTGAGTATTTATGCCAAAGTAAACATCTGTGGTCTATTGTAGTTGTGAGTAATAATCCTCTTTGGGAGGCTCACTGTGATCAAGTGGTCGAATTATTGGATGGAACATCGAAATTTATAAAAAATTAGCCATGCTGAATATTTCTAAAAATGCCGTTCGTGGCTTTGATTTTACTCAATATAAATCGGGTAAAAGAATATTTGATCGCTATTACTACAAGACGTTTAATAAGTTCTTAATTGTCTTTTTTTTCGTACTTGTGGTTGTTCTTTTTTTACCCTGGACGCAGAATGTCTCGGGCCAAGGTTACGTAACAACACTAAGTCCTGATAAACGCCCACAAAGGATACAATCCCAAATTCCTGGCCGGATTGAGCAATGGTTTGTTCAGGAGGGAGATCGGGTTTCCAAGGGAGATACTATTCTGCGGATATCGGAGGTTAAGAGCGAGTATTTCGATACTGAATTAGTCAAGCGTACCAGCGAGCAGCTAGCTTCCAAAAAAGAGGCATTACAAGCGTATAATCAAAAGGCTGATGCCTTGCGCAGTCAAATAATTGCACTCGAACAGGAGCGTAGCCTAAAACTCGACCAAAGCCGGTCCAAAGTAGAACAATCTATTCTCAAAGCGGGAAGCGATAGTTTGAAGTTGATAGCCAGTGAGGCAAATATTGAAATTGCTCGTATCCGCATGGACCGAGAAAAATCTCTATTTGATCAAGGTCTTAAGTCGGCTAAAGATGTTGAAAGCAGAACGATGATTCTTCGTGCCGCCGAGTCCGATTATGTGGGGGCACGAAATGACTTTGATAATGCAAAAAATCAAGTGGCGATTGATCAATTTGAGATACGGCGAATCGATGCTAATTATGCTGATAAAATTGCAAAAACTATGTCTGAATTGGCTTCCGCTCGTTCGGCAAGTTTTGAAGCAGAAATAGAAGTTTCAAAATTGGAAAATACTTTGACTAATTACACAATGCGTCGGGGCCTTGAATACATCCTAGCGCCTCAAGATGGGTTTATCAATAAGGCTATAAAAGGGGGTATTGGGGAAACCTTCAAAGAAGGAGAATCTTTGGTTTCGATTATGCCCTTGGATTATGCTTTAGCGGTTGAAACCTATGTGCGCCCAATCGATATGCCCCTGATGCATATTGGAGAAAAAGTGCGTGTGGAGTTTGACGGCTGGCCGGCTATTGTTTTCAGTGGATGGCCAAATGCTTCACTTGGGACCTACGGAGCCAAGGTTGTTGCCATGGATCGATTCATAAGTGATAATAATATGTATCGCATTCTTTTAGCTCCGGACTTTGATGATCGACCATGGCCTGAACAAGTTCGAGTGGGTTCTGGAGCCAGAACGATTGCCCTCCTTTCTGATGTGCCAATTTGGTTTGAGTTATGGCGTCAACTTAATGGCTTTCCGCCAAATTATTACACGCCCGAAACTCAGGTCGAGATGAACAAGAAAAAATAAGCCTCTTTAAATATGATCACAACTCGATTTTTAGTGAACGGTTTTGTCAAAGGGTTTCTATGGATGCTCATTTTTTGTCCTTGCTTAATTTTGGCGCAAGAGGGGGAAGCTACACCCAGCCAAGACCAAGGTAAAGTCTTGTCTTTAGAGGAATTTTTAGGGATGGTAAAAGCCTATCACCCTTATGTCAAACAAGCAAAAATTGAGCTCTCGGCCGTTGAAGCTGATTTGCTGGCTACAAGAGGGGTTTATGACCCCAAAGTAAGTGTCAAGGGCGCGTCGAAGACTTTTGATGGCGAGGATTACTATGAAAAATTAGGCGCTACATTTAAAATTCCGACTTATTTCGGTATTGACCTGGTCGGGTCCTTTGATCGAAATGAAGGGACTTATTTGAACCCCACAGATTATCTTGCTCAGGGTGAGTTATATTCGGTAGGTGCCGATATTGATTTAGGTCGTGGATTTTGGGCTAATGAACGACTCAATACCTTAAGGCAAGCCAAGTTTTATACCAGTCAGGCGAAGGAAAAGGTGCGCTTACAGGTAAATAAAATAATGTTCGAGGCGACCCAGAGTTATTTAAAATGGTACGAATCCTATTCCGCTTATAAAATTTGGGAACAATTTGTGGATAATGCTCAGTTTAGATTTGAAGGAGTAAGATCTGCGTTTGAAGAAGGAGATGTCGCGGCCATTGATACCACAGAAGCGCGTATTGCGCTGAATTCCCGTGCACTTAGTTTTGAACAAGCTAAACTCGATCTTCGCCAGAGCGCCCTAAAGCTTTCAAACTTTTTGTGGTTGGATCAAATTCCTCTGGAGATTAGTGAAGAAATTGTCCCCGAGAAGGACATTGCCCAAATGCAAACTCAATTCGTCGTTTTAAATAATGATATCTCTCAACATCCATTATTACAAGCGGCTAATTATGGGGTGGCGGCAGGGCGACTCGATCAAAGACTTAAAACTGCCGGATTATTACCCGAGATGACCCTAGGTTATCGTTGGCTTAGTGGCGATCGAGATTTTAAGCAATTAGGTTGGGCGCTTGACCCACAAAACAATACGACTCAGTTCAAAGTGTCACTGCCATTGTTTCTGAGAAAAGAGCGGGGTGCGTTGAAATTGTCACAATTAAAACTAAGAGAAGCTCAACTTAATTTAGCCCAAAATACTTTAGAGTTAAGCAATAAAATTCAGGGCTTGGAGTATACTGCAGAAGTCGTGCAAAAACAGACGGAAATGGCCAATAAGCTGGTTAGTGATTATAAGCTTTTATACAATGCCGAACAGGTTAAATTTGCTCAAGGAGAGAGTTCTTTATTTTTGGTGAACAATCGAGAATCAAAGTATATTGAGTCAATTTTAAAGCAAATAAAAACCCAATCTGAGTGGGTCGTCGCCCAGGCAGAATTATACTTTAACCTTGTGTTTTAGGTATTGTTCGGGGCCTAATTGGGCCGCACGCCAGATTACAAGATAAATCTTGTGCTACTGGTCTTCTGACTTTTTGTTAATCTTCACCTGAATAACTCCTTCTAATTTGCCATTTTTTAAGGTGTCAATAATCACTTCAACATCTTTTTGAGTAAAATCTTCAGGAACTTTAACATCGACATGCATGGTTTCGGGGAATCTTATGATCACACAAGAGGTGGCCACAGTAAGTAAAACAAAGAGTGCAAGTAATTTCTTCATAGGACTCGAATCAGGTATTAACAAATGATTAATTAGGACAATGTCTATCTTTATCACAAAGATATGCGTTATGAGATTTCTGTATTTACTATTAACATTTTTAACTTTTCAGATCATGCAAGGACAAGAAAAAGCACTTCCTTTTGCTGAAATTGGGCCTTATCCAGAGGATTATTCGGCGCAAGGCGTAATGCATCGTCTAATTTCAGGGCTAGGGTATCGTTATCATTGGGCGAGCGCAGAGTTGCGCCCAGAGGATTTAGATTATCGCGCTAGTGAAGATAGTCGTTCTATTCGGGAGATTATGGCACATATTTATGGTCTCAGCACGACGATAGCGGCTACTTTGGAAGGAGGGGTGGCTGAAGCGGCCAATCGAGATAAAATGACCTATGAGTTTCTGAGAGAAGAGACCTTGGTAAATCTGGAAAGAGCAGTTATCGCCTTAGAAGGAACTGAAGATTTCTCTGATTTGTCCGTCAAAATAGTACGGCCCGATCAGACTTATGAATTCGAGTTTTGGCACCTCATTAATGGTCAAATTTCAGACGCAATATGGCACTCGGGCCAGATTGTTATGAATCGTCGTGCGAGTGGAAACCCAATAAGGTCAGGAGTAAATGTTTTTTTAGGACAATCCAAATTGTGAGTTTTGTAGGAAATTTTTTACCTTGCGTTTTTAAAGTAAACCTCACAATGAAAATATCATTAAATATTATTTGCGCTTTGGCCATTACTATTGGTTTTGCGCAAGACAATCGTCCTCAAGGTCCTACATATACAGGGACCATTACTTCAATGGAATATGTGCCTTCTTTGGCATCGAGAATGAGCGAGTTAACGCCTCCGGACAATACATCAAGAGAGGCTCGCGATAAAAGGAGTTTTGGGCAATACTTGCGTATGGAGCAGCAAGTGGAACATCCAGATCCGATTCTGGAGCGTACACGCGATCTTCAGCAAAGAACTCCGTTAGACCCACCGAGCCTGGTTATTGATAATGCCTATAGCTCAAATTCACAACCTACCGATCCTTCTCTAGCCGTGGGCCCGGATCATGTTTTTGTGGTCTACAATACAGCTTTTGTGATTTACGATAAAGCGGGGAATGTTGTGTTACCCGCATCTGGACCCAGTGCTATTTTTCCGAGCTCTGGATGTTGCGACCTTACCGTCTCTTATGATAACGCCGCCGATCGTTGGGTGCTTTCCTTTTTAGGTAGTGGGGCACAAATTGCAGTTTCTGACGGACCAGATCCGATCACTGCCGGATGGTATATTTACACCATTTCAAGTATTTCTGATTACCAAAAACTCTCTGTTTGGAGTGATGGCTATTATTTAACCGATAACACAACTTCGAATAACAAAGTTTGGGT
>RFXU01000056.1 GCA_009921505.1 Flavobacteriaceae bacterium | reverse complement strand
CCCTCGGCGACGATCGCATCAACACCAGCCGCTTCAGCTTTCAAAGCAAATTTAGTGCTGCTTACTACATGAACCACTGTAATTCCTGCTGCCTTGAGTCGCGCGGTATGCGTGGCGGGATTTCCCGCTGAAGTAAATACAATGGGAACCTTATATTCTATGATTAATTCAATAATCTCCTCGATATTGGGGTATAACAAGGGTACATTTACGCCAAATGGTTTATTGGTTGCCGCTTTGCACCGCTCAATATGTAGTTTTAAAACTTCAGGATACATTGACCCGGCACCAATCAATCCTAGTCCCCCCGCATTACTTACTGCACTGGCTAAGCGCCATCCACTATTCCAAATCATCCCCCCTTGAACAATGGGATATTTGATCGAGAATAATTCCGTAACGCGATTTTTCATTTAAGCCTTAATCAATTTAAACGATTGGACTTGTCCAGAAGGTAAAATCAATTTAATCAAATAAGCTCCTTTATTCCAATGCGTTACAGGAATCTGTGATTGAGAAGCCCGAACCTCGAGGGACTCGATAAACTGACCTAAAACATTGTAAACCTCAAGTTGGGCGTAATCTACCTCTGAGGGTAAAAGCACACTAAAGGATTCATTAACAGGATTTGGGGACAGTGCGGCTTGACGCTTGAGAAGATGATCGTTTTGAGCGAGCAACGACAAGGTATTAAATGCCAATTCAAAGTTTGGTATCCCATAACCCATCTGATCCGTCGGATTATTGAAAAGATGCGCTGACTCGCGCACTACCTGCATTAATTCAGCATTTGTTGTTTCGGGAAACGCTTGCCAAAGGCAACTTACCGCTCCCGCTATTATTGGCGAGCTGAATGAGGTTCCATTACTAAAATCCACAACACCTGAAGAAGAAATCACCGCGGCGCTCTGGCCTTTCGCCATAACGTCTGGCTTGATACGGCCATCTACAGTAGGCCCGCGAGAGCTAAACGAGACATAATTCCCTAGATTATTTACGGCACCGACAGCCAAAAGTCCTATGGCATCGGCAGGCGTGGCAACAGTCCCAAAACTGTTCCCTTGATTGCCGGCAGAGGTGACCAAAACCATTCCCTTTTCATAGGCCAAATTCGCCCCCCGGGCTGCAAAGGTCGTCACACCATCAAGGTCCTCATAACTGTGATCATAATTTGCGTTATCATAGGCTTGATAACCCAGGGAAGTGTTCACGACATCCACCCCTAAGCTATCGGCACGCTCTAAGGCTTCTACCCACCAAGCTTCTTCACGCGGGTTTTCAGAGGGGCCATATTCTGTACGGAATAAATAAAATGAGGCATCAGGAGCCGTACCCGCAAATTGGTTATCCAAATACCCGCCGATATCACTGGTGGTTTGTATTCCATGTGACCCTGTCCCAGTGACATCAGTTGTTCTCGAATAAAAATCAAAAGTTCCAAGCAGTCTTCCGTTATCGACTATATGCGCAAAACCTGGGTTTGAAGTGAAATTTGGAAAGCCCGAATCCATGACCGCAATGATCATCCCCTCACCGGTGAACTCTTGCTGATGTAGATAATCGCCAGAAATCATCTCGATTTGGTTTGCGGCGGCGCCGTAATTGTACTCAACCCGAGTCTGGGGGTCTGCAAGCACCTTAAATTTATCCGAAACTGGCTGTGGATTTGGGAAATTTAAATCTTTATCGGCATACTCAATACCGACCACGTAAGGCAAATCAAGTAAAGCTTCAAGATCATTGACTGTCCCCTGAACATAAACACAATTCATCCATTTTGACTTAGCCCAATAAGTAATGCCAGGGCTATTTTTGACCTCCTGTATATATGCCTCTGTTACAGGAACATCACGCGCGTCGATAACCACCGAATGTAGCGCTTTGCGATCCAAGGCTTCTTGAGTCAAAATGCTTATTGGATTATTGATTGAAGCCTCTACATTTTCTTTATCCGAAAAATAAATCCAGGCATCTTGAATTTGGGCTTGCCCTGATAATCCAATCAGCAACCCCATTAATGTCAAAAAATATTTCATATTTATTCGATTACTCCACTGCCTAGAAGTTCATTGTCATGATACCAAGCAACGAACTGTCCAGAACTGATGGCGGTCTGTTCTTTCTCAAAGATAACATAAAGACCGGAATCCTTTTGGAATAATTGCGCAGATTCCAAGGGCTGACGATATCTGATACGCGCCATTACTTTGAGTTCCTGACCAGAGGACAAGCGCAGGTCCTGTCTGATCCAATGAACTTCATTTGTACGCACACGAAGGCCGCGGCGCTTTAGACCAGGGTGGGCTTTTCCTTGACCTACATAAATGATATTTTCTGCGACATCTGTGGCTAAAACAAAAAGTGGTTCCTCCTTGCCTCCTACCGCTAAACCCTTGCGTTGACCTATGGTAAAAAAGTGAGCGCCTTGATGGGTTCCCACGATGGTTCCATCAGTAGGCTCATACCGAAATGGTCTGCGCCAATATTCGTGCCACTGCTCTTGAGAAGCCCCGTTTTCAGGACCATTTTGGTAATGGGCACTATCTTCGGGAATTTCTATAATCTCACCCTTTTTTACCTTGAGCTGCTGTTGTAAAAAATCGGGTAATCGGACCTTACCAATAAAACATAGTCCTTGAGAGTCTCGTTTTTCGGCGGTAATTAACCCTTGTGCTTTAGCTATAGCCCGGACCTCATCTTTTTGAAGATGACCAATCGGAAAAAGTGCCTTTGAAAGCTGATCCTGTGTTAATTGACACAAAAAATAAGATTGGTCTTTTTGGCCATCAGCCCCCGCCAAGAGATGATGTACTGGGGTTCCATTAATTTCAGAGGTCTGCTTTTGACAATAATGTCCCGTGGCGACATAATCAGCGCCGAGTCCTTGAGCTATGTCCAAAAACACATCAAATTTTATCTCGCGATTGCACAATACATCGGGATTAGGGGTACGGCCCATTTCATATTCACGGAACATATAGTCCACGATGCGTTCTTTATACTGTGCGCTTAAATCGACAGTTTGAAAAGGAATCCCTAGTTTCTGGGCCACAAGCATGGCATCATTACTGTCTTCGAGCCAGGGACATTCGTTTGAAATTGTCACGCTGTCATCGTGCCAGTTTTTCATAAATAAACCCAAAACCTCATAGCCTTGCTCTTTAAGCAAGTAGGCTGCGACACTCGAATCAACGCCACCACTGAGTCCCACGACGACCCGTTTATTTAATCTAGCGCTCATTGGATCGTTTTTGATCATTAAAGTCTTCTTCCTGAGTTACAACGCCATTGACATAGGTTTTCCAAACGCCAGATTTTTTATCACGACTGTAGATACCCGTGCGCTCCAGATTCCCCGACAAATCATAAAACTCCGCTGGACCATGCAATTGATCATTTTCAAAGGTAAAGGTCTTGATTAATTGGCCCCCAGGACCATAATAAGAACATGTTCCTTGAAGTATTCCTTTTTGATAAGTACAAGATTCTGCAAGCAGACCATTGGGGTAATAGGTGTTTTTTATTCCATTGAGTAGATCGTCGATGTAGTGCTCTTTAGTCATAATGGTTTTACCTCCCTTGTGATAAGTGACCCAAGGCCCTATTCGCTTTTGATCTTGCATTCGCCCTTGAGCGACCAGTTGACCACGATCGGTATAGAATGTAACAGCACAGGCTCCAGGAATTGAATCAAAGTCCCTTATAACCACCACTTGTTCCCCACAGCTTTGGCAGTAATATTTAAAAACACCAACTTCTGTTCCATGGTTAAAGGTCCCCGTATAACGCAGTTGATTGGTCCCCTCATAATACTTTTTCCAAAGACCATGACGAGCACCATTTTCGTCAAATTGATTGACCTGCTCTTGAGCTTGAGCACTTCCACCCAAGACCAATAAAGCCATAACACAGATAAATATGTGTCGTTTTAAATTCATAGAACCAAATAAAATCGCTTCTTAGGCTGCGCGTTATTTCTTTTGCTGAGCCTTCTTCTGAGCCTCGGCTTGCTCCATCATCTCGGCCATTTTCTTTTGAAAACGGTTTTGCTTTTTAGGCTTCTTTTTGGTCTCTTGTATTTGCGCATGGATTTTATCCTCATCGATGATAAAGTTCTTTATCACGAGCATAATCCCAATGGTAATCACATTGGAAGTAAAATAATACAAGGATAGTCCACTGGCGTAGTTATTGAAAAAGACCAGCATAAATACAGGCGACAAATACATCAAAAACTTCATGTTCGGCATACCCGGTTGTTGCTGTTGCTGCATTTGCTGCCCCGTACTCATCATCATATAGAAGAAAATCGCAATGGAGGCCAAAATCGGGAACAAACTCACGTGATCTCCGTAAAATGGAATAGAAAATGGTAATTCTAAGACCACATCGTAACTTGATAAATCATCTGCCCATAAAAACGATTTTTGACGCAAAACATAGGCCGTAGGGAAAAAAGTGAACAAGGCATAAAAGACAGGAATCTGCAATAGAGCCGGAAGACAGCCCTTTAAAGGAGAGGCTCCCGCAGTATTTTGCAATTTCATTGTCTCTTGCTGAATTTTCATCTGATTGCCCTCATATTTCTTGCGAATCTCGTCCATCTCAGGCTTCAATACTTTGAGTTTAGCTTGAGAAACATATTGCTTGTACTGAACTGGAGAGAGCAATAATTTGAAAAAGACGGTGAGTAAGATGATGGCAATTCCCGCTGGAAACCATTGGCTTAAAAAGCCAAAGACTGGAAAAATTATATACTTATTTATCCAACCAAAAATACCCCATCCCAAGGGCATCGCCTCGTCCAAATTCTTATCGTAAGACTTGAATACTTTATAATCTGTAGGACCAAAGTAAAGACTCATGGCTTGGTCCAAACGATTATTTTTTGGTGTCAGTTGCACCTTTGCACGATAGGCTTTTGTAAAGGTAGTGTCAATGGTTTCGTCTTTTACTAAATCATCTGAGTAAAGACCAACCTCCTGAAAAGGACTATCTGTAAGCAGCATGCTGCTGAAAAAATGCTGTCTAAAATTGATCCAGGTTACACCGCGCTCGCTGGCCTCATCGGACCCCACGGGTCCTAATTTATCAAACTCATTTCCGTTGTCAAACGCATAGGTCAATCGCGAATAACGATTCTCATAGCTGATGCTTTTGGCCTGACGATAACCCTTTAAAGACCAATTAAGCTCTATGGGCTGATCAAATTCGATAACCTCCTCAAGGCCGCGCGTGACGATATCAAACCCAAGCATATAATCCGAAGCCGGTAAGCGATAGATATATTCCAAGTAGTCTTGCTCCGAAGTTTTTAGCTTCATAGAAAGAACCTGATCTTCGCCGTCTCTTGTCAAATTAGGCTCGAAATACATCTCTGCTGTGGAAAGCAGTCTATTTTGCGCTTGGAATTTTAAATCCAAACCACTGTTTCCATCTCTAATCAAATAAACTGGAGCGCCTTGATATTGCGTCTCGTTTTTTAATTGCGCCGAAACTATATACCCCCCTTTATTGCTGATCACTAAAGACAAAAGATCATTTTCCAGAACCGTAGTCTCCTCAGTCCAAGAAGGCTGGGTGGCCGCATAGGCAAAATCCCCAAATTGATTTTTCAGACGCTCAGTCTGTTCAGTCAGGTCTACTTGGGTGGTGTCTTGAGTCATTGCAGGCTTAACCGAATCGATTTGTGCCTCTGCGTTTTCCTGAGTGGTCTCTGAAGTGACCTGCTCTATTGCGGCGGCCTCTGCAAGTAATTCTTGCTCGGTCGGCTGATTTTGATAAAGCATCCAAAGCAATATTGCCCCGATAAGCATAAACCCGATGAATGTATTGAGGTCAAATTTATTTTCTTCCATAATGCTATAGTCGACTCAACGCCTGTTGAACCTTTTATTTCTTGTTTTTTGAAAGTGCGTAGGCCTTTGCCACAAATCCTACAAAAAGGGGATGCGGATTGGCTACGGTACTCTTATATTCGGGGTGATATTGTACTCCAACAAACCATGGGTGCTCAGGAACTTCGACGATCTCAACAAGTCCGGTTTGGGGATTCACTCCTGTAACGCGCATTCCTGCTGCCTCTATTTGAGTACGGTAGTCATCGTTAAATTCGTATCGATGTCTATGACGCTCTTGAATTTCTTCAGACTGATATATCGATCCGACGATACTGTCAGGAACTAAGGTACAGGCCCAAGAGCCTAATCGCATCGTTCCCCCTTTATCTGTAATCGATTTTTGGGCGTCCATTAAATCGATTACTGGGTATGTCGTTTTCGCATCCATTTCGGTGCTGTTCGCTCCTTTTAAGCCAACGACATTGCGTGCATATTCGATCACAGCCATTTGCATGCCCAGACAAATTCCGAGAAAAGGAATGTCGTGCGTTCGGGCATATTGCACCGCTGCAATCTTTCCTTCAATTCCGCGCTCTCCAAATCCAGGAGCCACGAGAAGCCCATCAAGTGCACCGACTTCCTCAGCTACATTGTCAGGAGTCAGGTGCTCCGAATGAATAGAAACTACCTCAACTGAGACTTCATTGGCCGCTCCTGCATGGATAAAAGACTCTAAAATTGATTTATAACTGTCTTGTAGCTCGACATATTTTCCAATCAAACCGATGGTCACCCCGCCTTTGGGATTTTTATGCCGGCTTAGGAACTCATTCCACTGGTTTAAATTGGGTTCTTGACTTGACTCAAGACGCAATTTTTTAAGGGCAATTTTATCCAAACCTTCATCCAGCATCAAATTTGGCACATCATATATGGTTTTGGCATCGATTGACTGAATTACCGCTTCTTTTTCCACATTACAGAACAAGGCTAACTTGGATCGTAGATCATCGCTGAGTTCATGCTCTGTGCGACAAACCAACACATCTGCTTGTATTCCACTTTCCATAAGTGTTTTGACCGAGTGTTGTGTCGGCTTTGTTTTTAACTCTCCTGCAGCCGCCAAATAGGGAATCAACGTGAGATGAATAAACAAGCTATTGTGTCTGCCTAACTCCCATTTTAATTGGCGTACGGCCTCAATGTAAGGCAGAGATTCAATATCTCCGACCGTACCCCCAATTTCAGTAATGACAATGTCGTAACGACCATCTTGTCCTAAATGTTGGATACGTTCTTTGATTTCGTTAGTGATGTGCGGTATAACCTGCACTGTTTTTCCCAGGAATTCTCCACGACGTTCTTTTTCAATAACACTTTGGTAGATACGCCCCGTGGTAACATTATTGGCTTGTGAGGTCGGGTGATTTAAAAATCGTTCGTAATGACCTAAGTCAAGATCGGTTTCTGCACCATCGTCTGTAACATAGCACTCACCGTGTTCATAGGGATTAAGCGTCCCTGGATCGACGTTGATATAGGGATCCAATTTTTGAATGGTCACAGTAAATCCTCTGGCTTGCAATAGTTTAGCCAGTGAGGCGGCAATAATACCTTTTCCTAAAGATGATGAAACCCCGCCCGTAACGAAGATATACTTTGTCGTATTCATGTGGTGTGCTTGTTGTTACCTATACGGGATTCAAAGATAAAATATTAATTGCGAGCACCCAATGAATTTATCAATTCTTCTATACCCATATCTTGGGTGTATTTCAATAAATAAAATGCTTTATTCTCATAACCCCCTTGTGCGCCCAATTCGTAGCGAAATTTATTTTCTATGTACTGAGTCGTCTCTGGCATTACTAGTGCCTGAGTTAATGACTCCGTGGTTGAGGCCTTACGAAAAATCAGGTCTAGGGTTAAATCAAAACCACGGGTGGCATATTTATTTGGCGTAGTTCCAAAGCGCTCCAAATAGGTCAAAACAAAGGGCTCGAGTGTCTCCCCTATACTATACGGTCTGCTGGAAGATGGATAACTAAACTCCAAATGAGAAAGATGAATATTAGAAATATCATCAAAATCAAAAGACTCATTTTTTGCGGTGGTAAACAAGCGCACATCATAGGTCTTTTTGATGGTGTCATTTTCTTCATTTTTTTGCTGATAGTATTCCATCCCATTAAGTACCCCAATAACATTACTAATAATTACCGGCTTGCGGGATTCCAGAACCACCCAATTTTCTAAACTATCAGAAAGTTGAGGAAGTATATCATCAGGATCAACATAGCCTTGCTCACGAGGCAAAAGCACCTTAACCTTCGGCCACTGACCACGCATTGCAGCGAGCCCCGGCGCATCAGCATCACCCACAAAAAGCATTTTTCGATCTCGTTTGTTGTTCTTTATGTAATCCATTAACCCTAGACGCATAGAGACCGCATCAGGGATGGTTTGCACGAGATTATCAGGCACTGTTCCATTTGGACGACTTAACGGCGACACCACCGGCAAGTCAGACCGCTTTAAATGCTCGGCAACGGCTATAACATTGGCGGGCAAAAATGGCCCGATGACCATATCACTTTGGCTAAAATCATAAACATTCAAAAGACTATCCACTACTGACTTTTTAGCCTGCGTATCCAACACATCAAGAGACACCTCTAGTCCATAGGCCTTAGCGTAATCCTGAGCCATGAGCACCCCGGTATAAAAATCTAATGCAATACGCAACAAGCGATTGCTTTGAATATACTGCTGATTTAAGTCCAGCGAATCTTGTATAAATCCATCGAGTTCCAAGGGAAGCATCAAGGTTATTTTTTGCGCGCTGCTGTCGGTTTTAAAATCGCGTAAATCGATCAATGCTTCATGCTCGGACTCTAAATAGGATATTACCGCCTTTGGCAATCTTAGGACCATACCCAATTTAAGGCCCTCAGCGGCATTGGGATTTAACGCCACTATTTCTTCTTTGGTTAAACCAAATTTCTGGCGTAATCTAAAAAAACCTTCTTTAGGTTGCACCGCGTAATAGTCGAAATTCGGGTCCCCAACTGCAATTGAGTCTAAAGCTTTGCCGCGGACTTTAATCCTTTGTCCGACAACCAAATTCTGAGTTAAATCAGGATTGAGCTCTTTTAACTCCTCTATACTCATGTTATAGCGATGACCCAGAGACCACAAGGTTTCTTTGGCCATAACAACATGCCATGATACCATTTTATTGGTCAATTCATCCCGAATCAATTGGACTTGTTCAGGACTCGGGACATTACACGCGGTGTAGATTTTTAGTCGATCCCCCTTATTTAAACCTTCGGCCGTCACCTCTGGATTATAGGCTTGTAAGTCAATCAGGCTGAGCCCATAGGATTGAGCGATCCCGAATAGGGTTTCTTTGCGTTTTACTTTATGTTCCACAAAGTCAACGGACAATTCATCACTGTTTTCCATCGCAGAAGCTTTCGGAACAATAAGGGATAAATCAGGGACTAAAGTGGATTTAAGTTCAGGATTTAATGCCATGAGATAAGCACGGCATGTTCTGAATTTTCTGATGATTTGCGGTAATTCGTCCCCCTGTTTTACGCGGTAAATCTGGACATCCAAAGCACTGTTTTGCCCCGCCACCCCTTGGATTGCGGTCCATAATAAAATACTTAATACCAGGATGCAGCGTTTCATCATTTATTCCCATTCAATGGTGGCGGGTGGCTTTGAACTGATGTCATAGACCACGCGATTCACGCCTTTTACTCTATTGATTATTAAGTTTGACGTCTCTTGTAAAAAAGCATAAGGTAGGTTGACCCAATCAGCAGTCATTCCATCGGTACTCTCTACAGCGCGTAAGGCCACCACATTTTCATACGTCCGTTCGTCTCCCATTACGCCCACACTTTGAACGGGCAATAAAATGGCACCCGCTTGCCAAACTTTATCATATAAATCCCATTTGCGTAATCCATCGATAAAAATAGCATCGACTTCCTGCAAAATGCGCACCTTTTCTGCCGTGATGTCGCCCAGAATTCGAATGGCCAATCCAGGTCCTGGAAAAGGATGCCTGCCCAAGAGGTTTGGATCTATTCCCATCTGTGCACCGACACGACGCACCTCATCTTTAAACAACATGCGCAGAGGTTCCACAATCTTTAATTTCATATAATCCGGCAGTCCACCCACATTGTGATGAGACTTTATCGTAACCGAAGGTCCATTAACTGAGACACTTTCTATAACGTCAGGATAGATGGTTCCTTGTGCAAGCCAGGTAACATTTTCGACTAAATGCGCCTCGTCATCAAATACGTCGATAAAAACTTTTCCGATGGCCTTGCGTTTTGTCTCGGGATCTTTTTCACCTTTTAAGGCATCCAAAAATCGCGCCGAAGCATCAACGCCTTTGACATTGAGGCCCATGTGCTGATATTGATCCAAAACACTTTGAAATTCATTTTTTCGCAATAAACCATTATTGACAAAAATGCAATAAAGATTAGCTCCAATGGCTTTGTGTAGGAGTACCGCAGCGACCGTGGAATCGACTCCGCCACTGAGTCCAAGCACGACACGATCTTCACCTAATTTATCTTTTAATTCTTGAACGGTTGTATCCACAAAAGCCGCTGGAGTCCATGTAGGCTCAATACCGGCGACATCAATTAAAAAGTTCTCTAAAAGTTGTTTTCCGTGGGTGCTGTGGTAAACCTCCGGATGAAACTGAATGGCATAAGTCTCCTCGCCCTCAATTTTATAGGCCGCATTCGCAACATCTTCGGTGCTCGCCAATCGTACGCCCCCAGTGGGAAGCTCGGCTATTGTATCACTATGACTCATCCATACCTGTGACCCTTGAGGGATCGACTTAAACAATGGAGAATCCTCTTCTTTAACTTCTAATTTTGCGCGACCGTATTCACGAATATTACTCTCTCGAACTAAGCCTCCATTAAAATGGGCCATGTATTGTGCCCCATAACATACCCCGAGTAAGGGTAACTGACCTTTAATTTGACTTAAATCGGGATGGGGCGCATCGTCTGCCCGCACCGAAAATGGGCTGCCAGAAAGGATTACCGCTTTAAAGCCAGAGAGATCTTCTGGAAGATGATGGTAGGGGTGAATTTCACAATAAATATTGAGCTCACGCACGCGTCTCGCGATGAGTTGTGTGTACTGTGAGCCGAAATCAAGAATGAGGACATTGTTCTGCATAGTCAAAAATAACTCCTTTTTGGGAAAGGGACCTGAGGGTTTATGAATTATAAATCAATAAAGTAAATCTGTGATCGGAAGGGTCAATGTGGTTTTTAAGCAGCACTAAAAACTCAGGCCCTATTTGTGTGAGGCCCCAACTCATATTTTCCTTTCGCTCTTGGAGGGTTCCTCCAGGAAACAGCCACTCACGCATTTGCGAAAGCCGCTCAATATCTTGAGCGTGTTTTCTTTTTTCTGCGCGCAACAATCTGTGCTCGAGACGCTCAAGTCCTTTGATTTGCTTTTTCTCTTGGGCCCCCACGGCTCCCATAAATGAGGCATCCGTTTGCTGAGCGATCACGTATAATTGTTCAAACTGCTTTTTTAAGTGTGTGATTTGGGCAGAAAAATCAACCTCAAGGCCGCTATTGCGCGTAACGTATAGCCGAGACAACTCATCCATCGGTAAAAATAAATCACTGATTTCAAGATGAAT
>RFXU01000055.1 GCA_009921505.1 Flavobacteriaceae bacterium | reverse complement strand
AGGTAAAATATATCCCTGTGTTGCTCAAAAGGCAAAAGCGTATCGGCACTCACCGGATATTGATCATTACTGTTGAATACAGCGATACTTTTGGGCGCCATTTGGGCCATAAAATTTTTGCGATTCGTTTCAAAAAGGCTTTTGTCTATAGGATGATATTTCATGAGTCGACTTTGTTTGAAGCCTCAAAAATAGATAAAATACTGCCTTAATCGCCCGAAGTCCATTAGAAATTAACGAACGGAATTGGCCTCAGATGGTCATTTTTAATTAGATTAGCAACACTGAAAAATTTATTTCCATGAAACAATTTTCCCTTCTTTTTTGCGCATTTCTTGGGCTAAACACAATTTTTGCCCAAACACCTGCCTCTTCTGCTCAAGATATTCAGAACGCTTTGATTCAAAAGCAAACGCTCAGAGCGCAGTCCGCAGTAAAGAATTTGGCCTGGCGAAATGTTGGCCCCACTATAATGAGTGGTCGCGTGGTGGATTTAGCGGTCAATCCAAATGACCCAACAGAATTTTATGTAGGTTATGCCAGTGGTGGTGTATGGTACACTAAAAATAATGGGACCAGTTTCGACCCTGTATTGGACAATAGCATGACTCAAAATGTCGGGGCTTTGGCTGTGGACTGGAACCATAATATCCTTTGGGTAGGCACCGGTGAGGTAAACGCCTCAAGGTCATCTTATGCGGGTATTGGACTGCTCAAATCAACAGATCACGGCGAGACTTGGCAATCGATGGGATTAGTCGACGGCCATCACATCAGTAGAATCCTTTTGGATCCTGAAAATCAAGACCATGTGATTGTCGGGGTTACCGGTCATCTGTACTCGGAAAACCCGATGCGCGGGGTTTACAAATCAACAGACGGCGGGGTGTCATGGAAGCAAACTCTGTTTGTGGGTATGGATACTGGGGTGATCGAAATGGCTGCAGAGCCAGGAACGCCTTCGGTGATTTATGCAGCAACTTGGCAAAAAGATCGAAAGGCATGGAACTTTGAGGGAAGTGGTTCAAAAAGTGGGATTTACAAAAGCACTGATTCTGGAGACACATGGCAATTAATCACCACTGCAGAGAGTGGATTCCCTACGGGTAATGGTGTCGGCCGTATAGGTCTTGCCGTTTATGATCAAAATACAGTCTATGCCATTGTCGATAATCAAGATCATAGACCGTCCTCATCAGCGGAGCGTCGAGGTCTTGAGGCTTCTGATTTTGAACAAATGAGTACTTCTGATTTTGCCAAATTATCCGAAAAAGACCTCGAATCTTTTTTGCGCGATAATGGATTTCAAAAGGAATACACAGCGACCTCGGTCAAAGCTATGGTGTCGAAAGGACAAATAACACCACGGGCTCTAAAAGACTATTTATACGATTCAAATGCTCAATTATTCGACACTCCAGTAATAGGGGCAGAAGTGTATCGAAGCAATGATGGTGGAAAAACTTGGGCCAAGACCCACACGGGCTATTTGGATAATCTGTATTATTCCTATGGCTATTATTTTGGAAAAATTCATGTACGTCCTCAGGATGCCAATACGATCTATATCTACGGCGTGCCCCTTTTGCGTTCGGACGATGGAGGCCAGAGCTTTGTGAGTTTGGATGCACCGAATATGCATGGAGATCACCACGCTTTGTGGATTAATCCAAATCGTCCTGATCATCTGATTAACGGCAACGACGGGGGATTAAACATTAGCTATGACAATGGGACGCATTGGATCAAGTGCAATACACCCGCGGTGGGTCAGTTTTACGCCGTCGCAGTAGACCATCAGGCACCCTATAATGTTTACGGTGGGCTTCAAGATAATGGCGTTTGGAAAGGCTCAAGTAAAACCATCGAGAGTGTTCGATGGCATCAATCAGGACAATATCCCTATACCATGATTATGGGCGGAGATGGAATGCAAGTCGCCATTGACCAGCGCGATCACAATGTCGTTTTTACAGGGTATCAATTTGGTAATTACTACCGTTTGAATTTGGCAGCTGATGAGCAGACTTATATTCAACCCAAACATAGTCTGGGAGAACGTCCTTATCGCTTTAATTGGCAAACACCAATTCTTTTGAGTAGCCATAATCAAGATATCTTATATCTGGGGAGCCAAAAATTACATCGCAGCTTTAATCAGGGGGATACATGGACGGCCATCTCAGGAGATTTGACTAAAGGGCCAAAACAAGGTAATGTTTCCTATGGTACCCTCACCACCATAAGTGAATCTCCTTTTGATTTTAATACCCTCGTTGTGGGAAGTGATGATGGCGTGGTGTCTTTAACCCGTGATTCGGGAGTCACTTGGAAGTCAATTAGTGCAGAATTGCCACAAGATTTATGGGTGACTCGTGTGGTTGCTTCGGCCCATGAAGCCTCAAGAATCTATGTGACCCTAAACGGATACCGATGGGACGATTTTACGCCATATGTTTATATGAGTGATGATTATGGCCAGTCTTGGACTTCATTGAGCGATGGCCTGCCCTTAGGTGCTGTAAATGTGATTCGAGAAGACCCCACCCATGCCGATTTATTGTACTTAGGAACGGATGATGGGATATATGTCAGTTTGGACCGCGGCGGCAGCTGGTCGCTTTTTGATGGCGGATTGCCCAAAGTCGCATGTCATGACTTGGTGGTGCAAGAAACCGCCTCAGAGCTCGTTGCTGGGACCCATGGTCGTTCAATCTATATCGCAAATCTTAATCCCATTCAACAATACGTGGCACAAGGCGCCAATGGACTTTTTGTTCTGACGCCAAAGCCGGTGCGATTTTCAAATCGCTGGGGGCAGTCCTACAGTGATTGGTCAGCACCGAGAATGCCTGATTTTTCCCTTGAATTTTTTAGTCCTCAACAGGGACAGGCGACCATTAGCTTAAAAGGTTCTGGAAAACAATCCATTTGGGAGAAGTCTGTGGCAGTAGCCCAAGGATATAATAATTGGGGGTATGATTTGACCCTCAATCCAGATCAAATAAAGGCTTTTAAAAAGGCAACGGGCCAAGTTTTAGATTATAATGAGGGAGCCCCAATATTTCTGCCCAAAGGCACTTATACTTTAGAAGTCAGTACGGGGGGACAAATCCGCTCAGTGCCTCTGATTATTGAGTAAATAAATCCTCTAAAAATCCATTCCCGTAAAAGGGGATTATATCTTTTGTGATTGTGCGAAAACCTCGAGCAAAGTTTGTTAATGATTGCTTTGGGTGTTACTTTTGCTGGACTAAATGAAAAAGAAGATATGAGCCTACTTTCCTCTTCAGTGATGCGCAAATTTGCTATGGCCCTATCGGGCTTATTTTTGGTGGTCTTTCTCGCCCAGCATTTTGTCATTAACATTACCTCGGTAATCGCACCAGATGTTTTTAATCAGTGGTCTCATTTTATGGGAACCAATGGTTTAGTTCAAGGAATTTTACAACCAATTCTAATTTTTGGGGTTGTATTTCACTTCATCATGGGATTTGTTTTAGAAATCCAAAATCGCCGTGCGCGTGTCATGCGTTATGTGCAGTATAAAGGCGGTGCTTCAGCCAGTTGGGCCTCTCGAAATATGATTATTTCTGGCGCAGTAGTTTTGGCATTTTTAGGACTCCATTTTTACGATTTCTGGTGGCCAGAAATAATGCACAAATATATTGAGACGCACCCAGAGGACCCGACGCGTTATTACGCAGAAACCGTTCATAAATTCGAAAACCCAGTGCGCGTTGGGCTTTATGCGACGGCATTCGTTTTGCTTGCTTTGCACTTATGGCATGGCTTTGCGTCTTCGTTCCAAAGCGTAGGTTTCGACAATAAATACGCTAAGGGACTCAAAGGTTTTACAAAGTTTTTTGCGGTATTTATCCCGCTCGGCTTTTTATTTATTGCCCTTTATCATCATTTAAATCCAATCGCACACTAAACGCCTGATACATGTCATTAGACTCAAAAATCCCTCAGGGACCGATAGCAGAAAAGTGGACCAAACATAAGACATCGATCGATTTGGTCAACCCCGCAAACAAGAGAAATCTTGATGTTATAGTTGTGGGAACAGGGCTTGCAGGAGGAAGCGCAGCGGCTTCTTTGGCAGAGCTAGGATACAATGTAAAAACGTTTTGTTATCAAGATTCTCCGCGACGCGCGCACTCAATTGCGGCTCAAGGAGGAATCAATGCGGCAAAAAACTACCAAGGAGATGGGGATTCGACCTATCGATTGTTTTACGACACCATAAAAGGAGGGGATTATCGCTCCCGAGAGTCAAATGTTCATCGTTTGGCTGAGGTTTCAGGAAATATCATTGATCAATGCGTTGCTCAAGGGGTTCCCTTTGCTCGCGAATACGGAGGACTGCTTGATAACCGCTCATTTGGCGGGGTGCTTGTTTCTCGTACCTTTTATGCCAAAGGTCAAACCGGACAGCAACTTCTTCTGGGCGCTTATTCGGCCATGAACCGTCAAATCAATCGTGGTAAAATTAAGCCATACAACCGTCATGAAATGCTTGATTTGGTCATCATAGACGGTAAGGCAAGAGGAATAATAGCCCGTAATTTAGTTACTGGAGAATTAGAGCGACACTCGGCCCACGCTGTGGTTATTGCCTCTGGAGGTTACGGGAATGTCTTTTTCCTATCGACTAACGCCATGGGCAGTAATGTGACTGCGGCCTGGAAGATTCATAAAAAAGGCGCGTATTTTGCAAACCCTTGCTACACGCAAATTCACCCGACCTGTATTCCCGTTTCTGGAGATCATCAATCTAAACTGACTTTGATGTCTGAGTCTTTGAGAAATGATGGTAGAATTTGGGTTCCTGCAAAGTTAGAGGACGCGCAAGCGATTCGCGAAGGACGCTTGAAGCCAACGCAGATTAAGGAGGAAGATCGCGACTATTTCTTAGAGCGCCGTTATCCTTCTTTTGGTAACCTTGTACCGCGTGATGTAGCCTCTCGTGCTGCTAAAGAACGATGCGATGCGGGATATGGCGTCAATAAAACTGGTGAAGCGGTTTACCTAGATTTTGGATCGGCCATTATGCGCTATGGAAAAGAACAGGCCGTTATCCGCCATTTATACGATGCCTCAGAAGATAAAATTCGCGAATTAGGCGAGGCCGTTGTTGAGGCCAAATACGGAAACTTGTTCCAGATGTACGAAAAGATTGTCGATCAAAATCCATACAAGACACCAATGATGATTTATCCTGCGGTGCATTATACCATGGGTGGCGTTTGGGTAGACTATAATTTGATGACGACTATTCCTGGGTGCTACGCTGCTGGAGAGGCCAATTTTAGTGATCACGGAGCGAACCGACTTGGAGCAAGTGCATTGATGCAAGGTTTGGCCGACGGCTATTTCGTATTGCCCTACACCATCGGAGATTATCTGTCTGACGATATTCTTACCGGAAAAATCTCAACGGAGGCCCCAGAATTTGAAGCGGCCGAAAAACAAGTCCAAGCCACCATCGATAAACTACTCTCGAGCAAAGGCGAGAAGCCTGTAGATTATTTCCACAAACGATTGGGTAAAATCATGTGGAATAAGTGTGGAATGTCTCGTAACGAAAAAGAACTGAAAGAAGCCATAGCTGAAATTAAGGCGCTTCGCGAAGAGTTTTGGAGTGAAGTACGCGTGCCAGGTTCCGCAAATGAACTCAATCAAGAGCTTGAAAAGGCCATGCGCGTTGCCGATTTCTTGGAGTTAGGAGAGTTATTCGCCAAAGATGCCTTGCACCGCAATGAATCTTGTGGCGGTCACTTTAGAGAAGAATATCAAACCCCAGAAGGCGAGGCCTTGCGTGATGATAAGAACTTTATGTATGTAGCCGCATGGGAATACAAGGGAGAGCCAGCTGATGCGGTGTTGCATAAAGAGCCCCTGGAGTACGAAAATATTCAAGTAAAAACACGATCATACAAATAGACTATGAAGCTTACACTGAAAATTTGGAGACAAAAGAATGCCCAGGATAAAGGTCGGATGGTCACTTATCCAATTGATGGTATTGATGGAGATATGTCCTTTTTGGAGATGCTCGATGTTTTGAACAATGATCTTATTTCTCGAGGAGAAGAGCCCGTAGTCTTTGATCACGATTGTCGCGAGGGCATTTGCGGGTCTTGTTCTTTGCAAATCAATGGAGAGCCCCATGGTCCTGATCGAATGATTACAACTTGTCAGTTGCATATGCGGAAGTTTAATGACGGCGATACCATTGTTATAGAACCTTTCCGCGCCAAAGCATTTCCAGTAATTAAAGACCTTATGGTCGATCGAAGTGCTTTTGATCGCATTCAACAAGCCGGTGGATTTATTTCGGTTAACACCTCTGGAAACACTATAGATGCTAATGCGATTCCAATTCCAAAACCTGATGCGGACAATGCATTCAATGCAGCGGCATGTATCGGTTGTGGTGCTTGTGTTGCCGCATGTAAAAACGCCAGTGCGATGCTCTTTACTTCAGCTAAGGTCAGCCAATTTGCCCTGTTACCACAGGGTCGGGTTGAGGCAACTCAGCGCGTATTAAATATGGTGGAACAAATGGATAAAGAAGGTTTTGGAAACTGTACCAACACCGGCGCTTGTGAAATAGAGTGTCCAAAAGGAATCTCATTAGAAAATATTGCTCGATTAAACCGCGAGTTACTCAGCGCTCAGTTCAAGGGTTAAATCGTACTGCTCGTTTAAGCTCCAGTTTGCGCGAATGTCTAACAGCCCAGGGAGGTAATATACCGCTTCGGGCTGTATTTTTTTGTCGTAATCTCCAGTATCCCAAAGCTCATTTTCGTTGCAGTCTAAAGTGATGCGCACTCGGTATTTGTCTGGATCGATATAATCAAAATAAACGCTTGCCTCATCCGATTCTTTGCGCCATGCCTCAGCGACAGGATTTTGTTTGGTGTCTACAAGTTCAATCAAAATGGGGCAATTGGTTTGGCCGCTAAAGTTGAGTTTGATGGTTCCGTAATCGGAGAGGGGTTTGGTCTTAAACGTATAGGATAGGGTATCGTGCGTTTGTGCGAAAAAGTCCTGAATGGCCTCAGGTAAGAACGACACTTGGTAGCGATTGTCGTCTTTTATTTCAATGGCCAAAGTCACTACATTGCGCAAGCTATCGAGCCTTGTTTGCGCAGGAATAATCGTTGAATCCTTGTCTATGATTTGAATCTTATCTAGATCAATTTGCCTGATCGGCGTGTTTGCAGAAAAACGAATACTGTCTTTCGGAGAAAAAACGCCCCGCGTGATTGGATTTACTTTGAGTGAGTCCGGATAAAGGTCTTTAAGTCTTATGGCCAAACTATCCCGGCCAAAGTCCGTTTCTGCGGCAAACCAAAGCGTATCTTGTGCTTCCAGATCAAATGCGGGGGTAAACCAAAAGTTAAGGGAATCAATTTTCTGGGATTCAGTCCACGTGTAACGAAAGTCAGAATCTGTATTAAATAAAGGAGCAACTCTACGGTTTTTACGTAGGCCATTATAGCCAAAAACGAATCGATTTTTTCCGGCATGGGCTCCTCGAGTCCAGGCAAACTCGGGTTCTTCCGAAAACAAATACAAAGGGCTGATACTGTCCCCGGGTATGTTTATAGGCTCATCGATAAAACCAATTTGGTCCGTTTGTGTTTGAAAGGTGTAATTCTTTTGTTCTTCCTTTAGAGCTAGGACATAATATTGTCCTTCTTTTAAATTAGTTAAGGAGAACGCTCCATCAGAACTTCGGGCAGTGGCCACATAACGGGGCTTAATACTGTAAACAGTGCTATCGGTCATTTGATCTGCCGGATAGAGCATGACCGTTACCGGGCCATCCAGTTCTGGGTTAGTAGCAGAGCGTACCTGACCGCTCAGACTCAAACTGTCTAAATACGATCCAGTAGAAAAAACGTATTTAAATTGAGGCAGTACGTTTTCTTCATTATTATCCACGATACTGTTGCCAAAATGTAAAACATAAGTTGTCTCTTCTTGAAGCGTATCAATAAAGGTAACTTTAAGTGTTTTCGAAGAGGTTTGCGGGCTTAAGACCGGATCGTAGTTCAGGGGCGGAGAAACCAAGAGTTCCTCTTTGACTTTTTTGAGTTTAATAAATTCATCAAAATCAATTTCTATGCGTTGGCCCTTAAAATTGACCGAATAATTGTCGGGTAAAAAAGTTTTGGCCACTGGAGCTAAACTGTCTTTAGGTCCTCCAGTAGGGGATCCTTTTTTGGCACACCCTGCCAAAATTATCATCCCCGTGAAGGCAAAAAATATGGGTCTGATTAATGAGTTCATCAGGTCAAAAGTAAGTAAACTTTCTCAAGCAATTGCGATGCTAGCGCAACTTAGTGAAGCGCCGAGTTCTCGAATCAAGATCGAACCACAAGCTTCGATCGTGGCGCCCGTAGTAATGACATCATCGACCAGAAGCAGGTTCATTTGACGGGGTTGAAAAGCGTGATTGTGATCGCGATAAGCATGCGGGATTTTGTTTTGGTGGTTTTGAGGGGTCGTGTCATTAAGTCCATCGAATAAAGAGGTCATCAAGGGATGATACTCAGGATTTAGGGCAAAACTCTGTTTTTTTGACCAACGCTCCCATCGTCCTTGTTTGGCTTGGGTTTGGCGTATTTCCGTTTGAATAAGGAGTGTTTCAAGGCAGGGTATGTCTAAAGAATGGGCCAGCGCTCTGCCAAAAATCGCCGCTTGATTATAACCCCGCAGGCGTAATTTTTGCGGATGTATGGGTACGGGAACAACCGCGGAAAAATCCTGATAGCTTTGGATTAGTCGGAGTTCTTCGCCAAGCCATGATCCCAACCAACGACCAATATCTTTTCCTCCGCGATATTTCAGCGCATGAATTAATTTCTGCGCGAGTCCTTTTTTATAATAATGCAAAAGGGCTGTGCCTTGAACTAAGGGTAATCTCCCATAGAATTTATGGACTAAACTTTGATTTTGGTCTCGATGATAATGCGTCAAGGGCATGGCATTGCGACATAAAACACAGAGCAGAATATCAGGCTGGTCCAAAACCTTGCCACAGCCAGGGCAATACTTGGGAAATAAAATATTTAGCATACCTTTAATCACAACAAATAATTACAGCAAAAACGGACAAAACTATTTTGCCAATTTTGTATTCTAAATGGGTTAAAGGGAGTCTTTATGAATAACGACAATCAGACAAAAAATTTTAAGCGAATCATAATTATTTTGGTCATTCTTTTGTTTGGCCTAGGAGCTTACACCCTTATTTTGTTTCAAGAAAGTCAGGCAAATCAACAGGACTTACAGGAACAAAAAATGGCGATTACTCAGGAGCTTGATGATTTAAAAGGCACCTATGATACTTTATTAAAAGACTATCAGCTTCAGGACCAAGCGCTCATTGAGGCCCGAAGTAGAATCGCTCAATTACTCGATTCCGTTGAGTCTGCAAAGCCCAGTATGGCAATCATAAAACGATACCGTATTGAAATTGCCCGACTTAAAGAGGAGCGTACCATGCTTTTTGCCCGCGCAGACAGTTTGATTCAAGTCACTCAAAGTCTTTCATTAAAGATGGACAGCACTCAGGTGGTTTTGGATCAAACCCGTTTGGAAAGTGATGATCTTCGTCAAAAAAATGAGGATTTAGAACGTGTTTTAGAGAAGGGCTCACGGCTTCAAATCATCGATTTTTCCAGTAATGCAGTTATTGTTCGACGTAGCGGAAAAATAGTAGACACCAAGCGCGCCAGTCGTGCCGACAAAATTAGGGCTTGTTTTACCATTACCCCAAACGCCGTGGCTGTACCCGGAGAACGAAATCTTTACCTTCAGGTAATCAATCCGAAAAACAATTTAATTGGCAGCAGAATGACTCTGGAGCAAGGCCAACAGCGCTTGTATTACAGCGCCACAACACAAGTCGATTTTCAACAAGAAGAAGTGGATGTTTGTATCATGGTTGGGGCTCAGGAAGAGGATTTAGTCTCTGGCCGGTATATCCTGAATCTTTACCAAGACAGTACGCGCCTGGCCACCACAACAATGCTCCTTAAATAAGTCATTAAAAAATAGCCTCGGCGAGGATTGAATTGCCGCGTGTTTTATATTTTTGCGCCATGTCACAACAAGAGGATCTGTTCAAAAAAGTAGTCGCTCACGCTAAGGAGTACGGCTTTATATTTGCGTCAAGCGAAATTTACGATGGTTTAAGTGCTGTTTATGATTACGGTCAAAATGGCTCGGCCTTAAAAAATAATCTACGCCAGTACTGGTGGCGTAGTATGGTCCAATTACATCAAAATATCGTTGGTGTCGATGCGGCCATATTGATGCACCCCACCACATGGAAGGCTTCAGGGCACGTAGATGCCTTTAACGATCCCTTAATTGACAATAAAGACTCCAAAAAACGCTATCGTGCGGATGTCTTGATTGAGGATTATGCCGAGAAACTAGAACAGAAAGCCCAAAAAGAAATTGGATTCGGGGAGCGTTTTGATTTGGCTCAATTTGAGGCGACTAATGAGCGCGTGCTTCGCTACAGAGAAGAGCAAAAAGAGATTTTATCCCGTATGGCTCAATCCTTAGAAAAAGAAGATTTAGCTGATGTCAAGGCCCTGATTGAGGAGCTAGGGATTGCTGACCCTGATACAGGCTCCAAAAACTGGACTGATGTGCGCCAGTTTAACTTGATGTTTGGCACTAAGTTGGGGGCCAGCGCCGATTCGGCCATGGATCTTTATTTAAGACCAGAAACCGCCCAAGGTATTTTTGTCAATTATCTCAATGTTCAAAAAACGGGCCGCATGAAAATACCTTTTGGTATTGCACAAACTGGAAAAGCCTTTCGCAATGAAATCGTAGCCCGTCAATTTATCTTCCGTATGCGTGAATTTGAGCAGATGGAGATGCAGTTTTTCGTCCGTCCAGGAGAAGAAATGCAATGGTATGAGTACTGGAAAGAGACCCGACTCAAGTGGCATTTGTCCCTAGGTATGGGGGCTGAGAACTACCGTTTTCACGATCATGAAAAATTAGCGCATTATGCTAATGCCGCTGCTGATATAGAATTTAATTTTCCTTTTGGCTTCAAAGAATTGGAGGGAATTCACTCGAGAACGGATTTTGACTTAAAACAGCACGAAGCATTTTCAGGTAAAAAATTACAATATTTTGATCCGGAACTCGGGACCTCTTATGTGCCTTATGTAGTCGAGACATCAATTGGTTTGGACCGACTGTTTTTGGCAGTATTGAGTCATTCATTACAAGAAGAAACCTTGGCCGATGGCACGAGCCGTACGGTCCTAAAACTACCATCCATTTTGGCGCCGGTCAAGGCTGCGATATTGCCCTTGGTTAAAAAAGACGGATTGCCAGAATTGGCTCACGAAATCGTTGAAAGTCTCAGATGGGATATGCCAGTCACTTATGACGAAAAAGATGCCGTCGGAAGACGTTATCGCCGTCAGGATGCCGTCGGTACGCCCTATTGCATTACTGTAGATCATCAGTCGTTGGAAGACAGAACAGTCACTATTCGTTATCGTGACAGTATGGAACAGGAACGTATTGCGATTGCTGATTTGAGCCAAAAAATGCAAGAAGCCAATTCCTTTAAACATTGGCTCGGCTCAGCCCTAGCGTAAGACAATATTTTGAATCCACACTGGATTGGCCTCAGGGCAGCGATTCATGCGTCGCATTCCCGAGCATTCAACCCAAACCGTAATTTCTGCTTTTTGAAATTCTACAGGTAAGTTTACCGGATCGAGTAATCTTTTAGGGTCGTCCTGTATTTTCAGGAGCCAAA
>RFXU01000054.1 GCA_009921505.1 Flavobacteriaceae bacterium | reverse complement strand
CTATTTTACTACTTTTGCCACCGCAAAAAATTGTAATAAAAACCTACTAAATAATCAATTATGCTAGAACAAAACATTATTTACATCCCTGTAGCACTGTCTGTATTAGGACTGTTGTTTATGTTGGTCAAAATGAGTTGGGTCAAAAAACAAGCCGCAGGAAGCGAGCGCATGCAAAGCATTTCAAAGAGTATCAAAGAAGGTGCTTTAGCGTTTCTTAATGCGGAATATCGATTGTTGGTAATTTTTGCTGTAGTTGCTGCAGCCCTTTTGTTTCTGATTTCAACAATGGTAGAAACAACCAGCTGGATGATTGTTCCTGCCTTCTTATTCGGTGCGATTTTTTCAGCACTTGCCGGTAATATTGGTATGCGCGTGGCCACTGAGGCTAACGCTCGTACAGCTGAGGCTGCTAAAACAAGTTTGCCCCAAGCCTTGAAAGTCTCTTTTGGAGGCGGTACCGTAATGGGTCTAGGTGTTGCTGGTTTGGCTGTTCTTGGATTGAGTTTGTTCTTCATGTTCTTCTTAGGGCAGTTCATTACTGACGGGGGGAATTTTTATAATGAAATGACTATTGTTTTAGAGGCATTAGCAGGATTCTCACTTGGAGCAGAAAGCATCGCTTTGTTTGCGCGAGTTGGAGGGGGTATTTATACCAAAGCCGCCGATGTTGGGGCTGACCTTGTTGGGAAAGTTGAAGCGGGAATTCCAGAAGATGATCCACGTAACCCGGCAACGATTGCGGATAACGTAGGAGATAACGTAGGGGATGTTGCCGGTATGGGCGCAGACTTATTCGGTTCTTACGTGGCGACTGTATTGGCGTCTATGGTTCTTGGAAATTATGTGATCAGAGATATGTCTGTTTCTGCACCGTTCACTGATACGTTTAACAATATGGGGCCTATTCTTTTACCGCTTGTAATTGCTGGGGTAGGAATTTTGGCTTCGATTATTGGAACCTTTTTAGTGAGTATTAAAGATAATTCTGCAAAAGAAGCTCAGGTGCAAAAGGCTTTAGATACTGGAAACTGGGCGGCTATCGTCTTGACGTTGATCGCAAGTTATTTCTTGATCGATTGGATGTTACCAGAAACGATGAGCATGAAATTCTTTGGTGAAGGCTATAAAGATATCTCTTCACTTAATGTGTTCTATGCAGCCTGTATAGGTCTTGCAGTAGGGGCATTGATTTCTTATGTGACGGCTTATTTTACAAGTTTAGGTAAAAAGCCGGTTATGGATATCGTTCAGAACTCTTCTACTGGAGCTGCGACCAATATTATCGCTGGTTTGGCTGTGGGTATGAAGTCAACATTTTGGAGTGTGCTTTTATTTGCGGCTGCCATTTACGGTTCATACGAGTTGGCTGGTTTTTATGGAGTAGCCCTTGCTGCCTCTGCCATGATGGCAACTACTGCCATGCAGTTGGCTATTGACGCCTTCGGTCCTATCGCGGACAATGCGGGGGGTGTTGCTGAAATGAGTGAATTAGAAGATCATGTGCGTGAGCGTACGGACATTCTTGATTCTGTTGGAAATACTACTGCTGCAGTAGGAAAAGGATTCGCGATTGCGTCTGCAGCCCTAACGGCTTTGGCTTTATTTGCCGCTTACGTCACCTTTACAGGAATTGATGGAATCAACATCTTCAAAGCTGATGTTCTTGCCGCATTATTCGTAGGAGGGATGATTCCTGTTGTTTTCTCCGCTATGGCGATGAAATCTGTGGGTAAAGCAGCTATGGAAATGGTTCAGGAAGTACGTCGTCAATTCCGCGAAATTCCTGGAATTATGGAAGGTACAGGAACCCCTGAGTACGGTAAGTGTGTGGAAATTTCTACTAAAGCCGCTCTTAAAGAAATGCTATTGCCTGGTCTCTTGACCATCGTAACGCCTATTGTTGTTGGTCTTGTTTTTGGTGCTGAGCCATTAGGGGGTTATATGGCCGGTGTTTGTGTGAGTGGTGTGATGTGGGCTATTTTCCAAAATAACGCTGGTGGAGCATGGGATAACGCCAAGAAGTCTTTTGAGGCCGGTGTTGAGATTAATGGTGAAATGACCTACAAAGGCAGCGATGCGCACAAAGCTGCAGTTACTGGAGATACTGTGGGTGATCCATTTAAAGATACTTCTGGTCCATCGATGAACATTTTGATCAAGTTGACCTGTCTTGTAGGACTTGTGATTGCTCCAATTTTAGGCGGGCATCACGAAGGTTCTTCGACTGAAGCTCATGCGATGATGTTTGTTTCTGAAGACGGAACGGTAACCGAACTTGGTGAGGTCGCTGTACAAAAAGAAGAAAAAGTTACTGTAATTATGGAAGCAGAGGGCGATATGTTCAAAGCTACGGTAACCACAACAACTAACGTCAATGGTGAACTTCAAGAAAGCGTTCAGGTTTTCAAAGGAACTGAAGAAGAAGTGCGCGCTGAGGTTGAAGCTTTGGAAGCTATGAAAATTAAAATCGACGAAGTTGACGGAGAAAAAGTCATCGAGGTTGAAGTAGAGCAGGAGTAAACTTGCTTTCTATATCAATAAAAAAACCGGCTCTTTAGCCGGTTTTTTTATGCTTTTATTTTTTGTCACTAGCCATACATCACGAATTGTCATCAAGCTGTAGTGATCTTGTTCTATTAGGGGGTGGGGATGCCGAAGCGGCAATAAATTGACCGCTAAAAAAGTCCGTGGAGTTCAGCGTCAATTTTATTGATAACCGTCCCTAAGTCTTCCTGATGGTCCACAAAATTTAAATCGTCCACATCGATAATCAAAAGGTTGCCCTTGAGGTCAAACAAAGAACGATAATTTTCAAAATCGCGATTGGTCATGAGTCCCATGGCATGCAGGTTTGGCGCAAAAATATGGGCGTCTTCATATATGGTTCGGTCTTGAATCACATCTTTCCCATTTTCACGAATTTCCAAAATTTGACGAAAGCGGCTGTTTAAGAAGTAAATCTGTAAGTTAAAGGACCAGCGCTCCATTTGGTTGTAAAAATCATCCAAATAAGGATTGTGCTCGACTTCTTCGTAGTGGGCCTTCCATTTGTAATGTTTGGACAATAAACCGGTTAAAGTCGTTTTACCTGAACCAATATTTCCCGCTACGGCAACATGCATCGCACTTAATGTTTTAACTGAGTTAATGCGTATCGTCGAATGACGTTACTTGCGTAAATATACAGGAAATCTTGCGTTAGCTGCAAGCCGTTAATCTGATTTTCTGGCAGTATTTCGGGGAAATACCAAGCTTGATTTGACTTGAGGTCGAACAGGCCTTCCTCTTGAGTAATCAGCACATGCTCTTGACTATATCCCATAAGTTTTCCATCGCTTAGCGCCTGACGTTTTGTGATAGTGCCATAAAGGCTGATCCATATGAGTTCCTCAGAAGTTTGCGCAATGCAGTCATTAAAGCGGCATTTTAATTCAATTAGATCGGGCAGGGGTAGACTTTGAAAAACGACACGCATGGATTGGGTGTCGTATACCCAAAGACTTTGGCTGTTTTGGTCCATGAGCCACAAACGATTACTGCCGGCATTAAAAACCCATTGGACCTGTGGAAATTCTTCCATCAGATTAAAGTCGATACGTCTTTTTTCATTCAAACGATTGTCTAAAAAAAGTAGGGTATTGGTTTCCCGATAAAAGACCAATACAGTCAATGGATTTTGAAGATCGATTTGAGTAATGGGGCCTAACATAAGTTCTTGAAACTCAAAATCTCCTGAATTACCAGACTTATAGAGGGTGTTTTTATTGGCCCAATAGAATTGACCGTAAGTATCGTACCCAAAAATTCGATCTGCAGCAGATAAAATTATTTGCTCGTCAGAATTAAGCGATAACCCCTTAATTTGCTCTTGACTCTGAGCCAATATTGGTGCGGTCATGGCAAATGCGATAAAAAGAAAAATCAATCTCATAAATACAGCATGACTTAATCCTTACAAGGTACAAAACAAAAACTGCTTTATTGGCACACAATTAACACCGCACATGGGTTAAATTATCTAAATTCGACTATTGAATTGAAAAAATAAATACAGTAATGAAAATACGCTTATTAATATTCTCACTCACTTTTAGTCTTGGACTCCAAGCACAGAATTTCGCAGGACAAGCTTTTTATCAATCAAAAACCACGGTCGATATGGACAATTTCGGTCGCGAAGGGATGAGCGAAGACATGAAAAAACAGATCATGGCACGCATGAAATCTTTTTTAGAAAAGACCTATATCTTGACCTTTAATGGTAGCGAGTCCCTGTATAAGGAAGAGGCCTCTCTTGATGTCGAAACTCAAGGACGCGGATGGGGTATGATGATGGCTAGTGCGACACCTGGGATCCAATACAAGAATTTGGAAGACAGCGCCTTTGTGCAAGCGCAAGATTTCTTTGGCAAGTCTTTTTTAATCAAAGACGCAATTCCAGCCCTTGAGTGGGAAATAACTGATGAGACCAAGATGATTGGGGCGTATTTAGCCATTAAGGCCCGCGCGGTGAAGGAGGTCAAAGCTAACGACTTTAGTATGATGCGTCGACGAGATCGACGGGCTCAAGATGCCGATAAGGATAAAGAAAAGCAAAAGTCAGATAGTCTTAAGACCGACCCAATTGATGAATTAGAAATGCCAAAAACGATCGAAGTGACGGCGTGGTTCACGCCTCAAATACCGCTAGGTCATGGCCCAGGAGAGTATGCCGGCTTACCCGGACTTATTCTGGAACTCAATGCAGATCGGACGACCTTGCTCTGCTCAAAAATTGTAATGAATCCGAAGGATCTCCCCTCCATTGAGGCGCCAAGTAAGGGGACCGTGGTGACCCAGGATGAATTTGAGGCTATCGTCAAAGAAAAAACTCAAGAGATGCGCGACAATTGGCGCAACCGCTCTGGCCGCCGTGGCCGTGGGGAATAATCAAAAACAACAAAACCAAAAGCCCACTTTAAGTTTTCTTTCGCAATGAATCTCCAACTTTGGCCATCCAATTTATTTTTGCCTTTACCGAACTCGGAATTGAATCGATCTTCTAAGCAATTCTCATTCAATCCCCTTCTTGTTTTGACCTTTGCGCTGATGAGCTGTTTCCATATTGATGCTCAAGAAGTGCAACTTAGGGGTGCCGTATTGGATAGCATTGGCCCATTGGGATTTGCCAATGTTATTGCGACTAATCCTGACTCAGGAAATTTGGCGGGTTATTCGATAACCAATAACGAAGGTCGATACGCACTTTCTTTAAATGAGGGGCAGACTTATGTGTTGCGCGCCAGCTTTTTGGGTTATCAAACACAAGAAAAAGAATTGACTGTAGGTGCGGATAGCGCCGATTTAAACCTGGATTTTTTGCTTAAAGCTGAGGCCGCTCAGCTTGACGGGGTTGAGATTGTTTATGAAATGCCCGTTACTGTAAAAGGGGATACGATTGTTTACAACGCTGATTCATTCAATACTGGAAATGAAAAAAAACTGGGTGATGTGCTCGAGAATCTTCCGGGGGTAGAGATAAGTGATGATGGCGAAATACAGGTCGAAGGGAAAACGGTCCAAAAAGTTATGGTCGAAGGAAAAGATTTCTTTGATGGAGATTCTAAACTCGCCACAAAAAACATACCCGCCAATGCCATTGATAAGGTTGAAGTCTTACGCAATTTCAGCGAGGTAGGCCAAATGCGCGGGGTGACTAACAATCAAGATAATGTTGCAATCAATATCAAGCTAAAGGAGGGCAAAAAGAACTTTTGGTTTGGTGAGGTCACAGGAGGTAGTGGTGTAGATGCCGATTTGGATCCACGTTATTTATTGCACCCCAAGTTGTTTTATTACCATCCTGAGTATAGTTTGAATGTTATTACCGATTTGAACGATATCGGTGAGGTGCCCTTCACTTGGAGAGATTTCTTCAATTTTACAGGGGGATTCAGGAATTTTAACAGCAGTGGAGGGACTCGATTTAATATTCAAGAAAGTGATTTGGGTTTTGCTGTAGCCCAAAACAACCGTGCGGCGGCAATCGGGACCAAGTTCGCCGCCGCAAACTTCAGCTATGCGGCCAGTCAGACTTTAGATTTAAGTGGATTTGGTATCGCCTCAGAAAATACCACATCGATTATTTCCAACACCATAAACCAGTTTATTTTATCGGGTATACAAGAACAGACTCAGGTTCAATCCGAGCAAAACAATCAACTGGGAATGCTCAAATTTAGCGGGATTTATAAGCCCGACGCCAGCTTACAAATTGATTATGATATTTTGTTAAAGGCCTCAAATCAAACTCAAGATGATGCGACATTTTCTGCCTTTGCAGATCAAACAAATGATATCGTCGAGCGGAAAGAAAATCGTCCTACCTCAATTGAGCAAAACATCAATGCTTATTATACGGCCTCAGAGAACGATATATTTGCCGGCCAGTTTCAACATATGCTGCGCTCAGAAGATCCGTTTTATAATGCAGTAACGGACCTTTTGCCTTTTGCCGGAATACTGCCCGTGAGTCAACAAGAGGGACGCTTTGATTTAAGTCAAGAAAAAGAGGTGCAGACCAATAAATTTGATGGTAAGATCGATTACTATCGTATTTTGAATAAAACAAGCCACTTGAATATTACTTTGGGGACCACGCTGAGCGCCCAAAATTTTGATTCTAAGATTTTTGAGCGGATCAATAGCGGTAATAACCTGCTTGAACAGACCCTGCCTATTGATGGAGAAAGCAGTTCATTAATCAACGATGTCAATTATGATTTTATGGACCTGTTTTTGGGGGTACATTATAAAATAAAGCGGGGGGATTTCACATTTTCTCCGGGTCTGACCTTACATCAATATGGGCTTTCTAATACTCAGCTAGGCAGCACGGTTAGTCAAAATCAGTGGTTGCTTTTACCTGATTTCTTTGCCCTTTGGGACATTAAAAGCAGTGAAAATCTTCGATTTAATTACAGTAAAACTGCGGAATATACGGACATAAATAATTTAGCACAGGCTTATGTTTTTAATAACTATAACCGCCTTTTTGCAGGAAACAGAAATTTGGGCAATGCCTTATCTGAGTCCTTTAGATTAAATTATTTCAGTTATAACTTATTCAACTACACAAACATCAATGGATCGCTGAGTTATACGAAGCGCACAAAAGGCATTAAAAATAACACCACATTGGTAGCCATTAACCAGGTAACGCAGCCTGAGAATTTTGATGCCGATAATCCTGACCAAATTTATGCCGCTTCCGGGCGTTTTAGTAAGCGAATCAGTAAAATAGAATACCGTCTTAATGCCAATTTGAGCTATAGCGAACTTTTTTCTCGAGTCAACGAGGCCATTCAGCAGAGTGAGAGTCTCACTCAAAATTACCGCGTTAGTGCGCGCAGTAGTTTTAGTGATTGGCCTAATTTTGAAGTGGGTTATAATTGGACCAGAAACGAGTACAATAATGGTCGTGTGGATCAACTATTTTTTACCCAAAGACCCTACTTTTCGCTTGATGTGAATTTCTTAAAGTCTTTTTACTGGACGGTGAATTGGGATTTTTACGACTACAGTAACCAAGAAAATACGATTCGAAACAATTATAACTTTCTCAATAGCACGCTTTATTATCAAGAGCAAGACAGTCATTGGGAGTTTTCACTTCAAGGGACGAACCTCACTAATAATCAGGCGACAAATACCGACAGTTTTACTGAGCAATTTAACAGCACAAGTCAATACATAGTTTTACCCAGAATCATAATGTTTGTGGTAAAGTATGACTTATAGAATATGAGGTATTTTGAACGTGCACATGGGTTGAATAAATCTCTTGGGCACTATTTTTAGTATCTTGCATTATCCTAACCGATTTTCTAAACGACATACTTTATGCCGATGAATGATTCAATCAATGAGAAAGGCCATGTACTTAGCCATAATCTCGATGGAGTAAAAACGATTGAGTTTGGTCATCCTGCCCATAACAGTTTACCCTCAGATTTACTAGATCAGCTGGTTCAGAGCATTGATCATGCCTCCGAAGATCCCGAGGTCAAAGTGGTAATTTTACGCAGCCATGGGGAACGTAGTTTTTGTGCAGGGGCAAGTTTTCAGGAGTTGATTGCCATTGAAGATGAAACTCAAGGACTCAATTTTTTTAGTGGTTTTGCACGCGTTATCAACGCCATGCGGCGCTGTAAGAAGTTCATTATTGCCCGTGTACATGGTAAAGCCGTCGGCGGTGGGGTGGGGATAATAGCCGCTGCTGATTACGCGGTAGCGGTTGAATCTGCTGCAGTTAAATTAAGTGAATTGACCATTGGCATTGGTCCTTTTGTCATTGCACCTGCCGTCGCTCGAAAAATTGGCGTGGCTAATTTGAGCGCTTTGTCCATCGACGCCCAAGGATTTAGGTCTGCGCGTTGGGCGGAATCAAAAGGCCTTTACACTCAGGTCTTTGATACAGTCAAAGCCATGGATTTGGGTCTGGACGAACTTTGCATGGATCTTAAACAGTATAATCTCGATGCGATGAGTGCTTTGAAATCTGTACTTTGGTCCGGAACGGAGCATTGGGAGGAATTGCTCTTGCAGCGCGCTGCCATGAGCGGCCGTCTTATACTGAGCCCTGAAACTAAAGCACAACTTGCGCCCTACAAGCCATCTTAACCAAAAAATCGACTAAATTCAAATTCAATTTGATTATCAATATTTTTCAAAAATTTAACCCTGCCATGATGAAACAAATTTTTTTGGCCGCCCTAATGTTTTGGACCATCTCCCTGACAGCGCAATGGACTACAGATACAGAAATCAATACTTTGGTATCTACTTTATCGAGTGACGATATGAAGGCAGTGGCCGCGTCAGATGGCTCGACCTATATCGTTTTTTGGCATAGCGTAGGCGCGCCAGAAAACTATGAGTTAAGATTGCAGGTGCTCAATCCACAAGGGGAACCAATGCTCGGTGATGAAGGGGTCTTGGTCAGTGATAATCTGCCGATGAGCACATTTACGGTCCTTTGGAATATTGTGGTGGATGAACTAGATAACTTATATATCGGTGTCACCGGTACAGGCGGTGGTGATCCGGCTTATGTATTTAAAATGGATCTTCAAGGGACTCGTTTATGGGGACCCACCGGAATTTCAATAGGAAGTGGATATGCTGTAAAAATATTGCCCCTATCCCAAGGCAATGTTTTAGTGTCCTGGTGGCCTTCTACAGGAGTGGCTCAAGTCCAACAATACGACGCATCAGGTCAAGCCGTCTGGGGTGCCCCATCATCGGTATCTCTCGGCTCAAGCAATACTGTCGTGGGCAATATGTTTGAATTAGACAATGGAGAATTTATTGTCATATTTCATAAAGTGCTCAGCGGGATTAATTCGTTTTTACACGCCCAACGTTTCGATACATCCGGAGCTCCAGTTTGGACCGCCCCCGTTCAGATTAGTGATCAGGCGACTGCCTTTAACCGAGATTATCAAGGTATTATGATCCAAGACAAGGTGTATATGGGCTATTATGCCTCTGCAGGAACGCGTTTTGATACTTTTTTACAATGTGTAAATTCAGATGGAACGATGCCTTGGGGGGTTAATGGCGCTTCTTTTGATACCACACAGGCGTTTTATGAAACCAACCCTTATATGGCCTTTAAAGAGGGTTCTGATGTGGTTTGGATGAGCAGCACCTATACCAATACCTCCCAAAGTGCTAAAGGAACTTATTTACAAAAGTTTGATCTTAATTCAGGAGAGCGATTGTTTGGCGACAGCGCCTTCGAATTATATGCCGTGGGTTCTGAATCAGTACCGGTCGGCGGAATGAATATCGCTGATCAAGGGCCGATACTCCTGATTAAAGAAGGAGTGGATAACGGCGCTTCACCGACAGCGCTTCGCGCGACTTACCTCGATGAGAATGGTCAATCGATTTGGCCTGAAGGACTAAGAGATGTGGCAACTTTTCAAGCCAATAAGAGCCGAATACATCACACAGAAATGGTGAACAATCAGAGTGTGGCTGTTTTTGTGGAGCAAAAGTCAGGGAGTGCCAAAATTTATGCGCAGAATATAGTTGAAGGTGAAGTAGTCCTCAGTCAAAATGACTTTGATTCGGCAATAGATATGATATTTGTCAATCCGTTTTCACAAAACTTGTTGAGTAAAGCCTCGAGTCCTGAAATGTACCGTGTGGAAATCTATGATGCGTATGGACGTAAAATTATGGATATGACAAACGCCTCTAATCTCGCTTCATATGAGGTGAGTCAATGGGCCAGTGGGCTTTATTATTTAAGAGTTAGTGATCCCCTCCAGAATGAAAAAATATATCGACTGATAAAAGAATAAATCATTTATTCGCTTACTCCAGGAGGATATTTAGCTAAAATTTCGTCAACTATTTTTTGAATGCGGGCCTGTTTTTTTTCCACTTTGTCGTCTGGATAAAGTTGTGCGGTCCCTTTGCCTTGCCAAATCAGTTGATTGGTTTGGGCATCGACTAAATTGATGTAGAGCTGGCCTTCAGTACGCGTGCTCACACTTGGACCAAAGAATCCCCCGTTCCACCATGGAGACCAACCCCAACCCCAGCCCCAGCCGAAGTTATTTTGAAAAACATCTACTTCTTTTTCTTCTTTGGTAAAAACATGAACGAGCAGTCGGGCCTCTTGTGATTTGGAGAGTCCTTTACGCGTTAAATTGTCATCTATGGCGTGTAAAATTCTTTTTTTATCTAGATCATTGACCTCCATTTTGTCAACAGATGGTTTGAAAAATGCAAAGGTTTGATATTGATCAAAAGAAACTGCGGTGTCGTAGTCCACTGCGACGCGAACGGAACTGCATCCCATAAACACAAGACCTAAACTAAAAAGCAATAAACGAATCTTCATAATATTGGGTTTAAGATTATTCAACTTCTTTTTCCTGAGCCAATTAAATTAAAAACTACGGTTCTTATTGAGCTTTAAAAAGGCTATCATCCACAATGTTTGGCAGAGTTACCTTGAGGTTAGGCTCGTGTTCCATTGCTCGTTTAATGGCAAAAATGGCTTCATTATTTCTGGCCCAACTCCGCCTTGCAATTCCATTATTGACATCCCAGAAAAGCATTGAACTTAATTTTTTTTCTGCTTCTTCACTACCATCAAGAACCATACCGAAACCACCATTGATTACTTCGCCCCAACCGACGCCTCCACCATTGTGGATACTGACCCAGGTCGCCCCTCTAAAAGAATCGCCGATTACGTTATGAATGGCCATATCGGCCGTGAATCTGCTACCGTCATAGATGTTTGAGGTTTCTCTAAATGGAGAGTCAGTGCCTGATACGTCGTGATGATCACGACCCAAAATAATAGGACCGAGTGCACCCTTTGCGATCGCCGTATTAAAGGCGCGCGCTATGGCGATTCGTCCGTCACTGTCTGCGTATAGAATACGGGCTTGTGAGCCCACAACTAAGGCATTTTCTTGGGCTCCTTTTATCCACTGAATATTGTCCCCCATTTGTTGTTTGATTTCTTCTGGCGCGTCAGTCATGAGTTCTTCGAGTACCTTGCACGCGATATCATCTGTTTTGGCCAAATCTTTGGCGTCTCCAGAAGCACAAACCCATCGAAATGGACCAAATCCATAATCGAAACACATGGGCCCCATAATGTCTTGAACATAGCTCGGGTAAATAAATTCTTCAGCACTGCCTTTTTTCAGTACATCCCCTCCTGCGCGTGAGGCCTCGAGTAAAAATGCATTGCCGTAATCAAAGAAGTAAGTGCCTCTTTCAGTGTGCTGATTAATGAGCTCAGCATGGCGCACAAGACTTTTTTGAACATGTATTTTGAATTCATCTGGATGATTAGCCATCATCTCATTAGCCTGTTCAAAAGTTAAAGAAACAGGATAATAGCCCCCGGCCCAAGGATTATGCAAGGAGGTTTGATCAC
>RFXU01000053.1 GCA_009921505.1 Flavobacteriaceae bacterium | reverse complement strand
AATATTTAGGAGGACACAGTGATGTAGTAATGGGGGCCTTGGTTGTCAAAGACAATGCTTTGGCGGAGCGCTTGTATTTTATTCAAAATGCTAGTGGAGCGGTTTGTGGGCCACAAGATAGTTTTTTGGTGTTGCGCGGGATTAAGACCTTGCATGTGCGCATGCAGCGTCATTGTGAAAATGGACGCGCCGTAGCGCAATATCTGAAAACGCACCCTGAAGTAGAAAAGGTTTATTGGCCTGGTTTTGAAGATCATCCAAATCACGATATCGCCTGTAGCCAAATGCGCGATTTTGGGGGCATGATTTCATTTGTCACCAAAGGCAATGATTTTCAAAAGGCTATTGCGATCGTTGAAAAACTCAAAGTATTTACCCTTGCCGAGAGTCTCGGGGGTGTGGAAAGTCTCGCAGGTCACCCGGCCAGCATGACTCATGCGAGTATCCCAAAAGAGGAGCGCGAAAAAACAGGTGTGGTAGACGCCTTAATTCGTTTGAGTGTGGGCATAGAGGATGCCGAAGATCTTATTCAGGATTTGGCACAAGCCTTAGCAAGCTAGTTCAAATAGAAAACACCGCCAAAATTAATCCAGAAAATCCAATCGTTGGCTTTGTTTTCAGGTACGGGGACGCCATTTTCTAGACCCAGAGCCTGTGTATTGTATTCGAGTTGAGGGTTAAGTCCATCGACCCAGTTTGAAAAGTAATATTGCCAGCGCCAGTCCATCAAAAAATCAACGGATTTATTGATTTTGTAGCGCGTGCCTAAACTGGTGACAATACTCCAAGTTGAACCTCCAGCTTGTTGAAAGCTGTAGTAGTATTTGTCCGGCGTTGTAATTGGGGTGTTGAGGTTGCCAAAATCGCTGTAGGCATAAGGGTCAAATCCAACCCAATGCAGGCCAGCAGCAAAATAGGGGGCCCATGGCTGATCCTGCGCCATAAAGTCGCGTATGCTCCAAATATAATATTCGAGTTGTACCCCGACATCAAAAACGGTGCTTGAACCTTTCATGGCGCGCAATTGATCTGCAGTAAATGAGGTCGCAGAAGGACCGACCCATTGTCCGTAGTGTTGAAAGTTGGTTTTATGGATGGTCAGCTCGGTACGCACTTTAAATCGATCGTTAAAGTAGGTGTCTGGGTTATAACACTGACAATCGGCGCGATAAGCGAAATTTACATAATGGGCCACAGCAAAGCCCCAACCGGTATTCCCAATATTAGTGGCGAAATTACCCCGCTGGCCGTAGTCTCCGTAAAAGGCCACCGGACCTGTCACAATGCCAAGTTCGTTTGAAAAGCCTATAGGAATACCACCACCTCCTGGACGATCTCTTTGTCCAAAAGCTTGCAGACAGGCCATTAGCGATAAAATATAGAGTAGTGTTCGCGCGCGTTGGCTCATAACTAGGGGTTGCTCAATGCATTCAAAGATAAAAAAACATCTTACACTATGCATTAAATTAACAAGTAGTGTGTTTTGAAAAAAAAACGACATCAGATCTCTTGAAGTCATTTATATTTGCATTAACCAAAAATTAAACGACCGATTTTTGACAATATCGCAAAAAGAGCACTCAAAACCTCGGCTGATTTGTCGAATAATCAAGTAATCATAGCCTTTATCTTAATTCTAATTCTTTTTTTGTGAAACAATCGATCCAAGATTTTATTTCGCGCGTAGCAGAAAGAAATCCTAATGAGCCTGAGTTTATGCAGGCGGTTACAGAGGTTGCCGAAACGGTAATTCCATTTATAGAAGATAACCCCAAATACCAAGGACACAAGTTACTTGAGCGCATGGCTGAGCCGGAGCGCACTGTTATTTTCCGAGTGCCTTGGACTGATGACCAGGGTCAAATCCAGGTAAATCGCGGATATCGCGTAGAGTTTAACTCAGCAATCGGTCCTTATAAAGGAGGGCTTCGTTTTCACCCCTCAGTTAACTTGAGTATTTTGAAATTCTTGGGTTTTGAGCAAATGTTCAAAAACAGTTTGACGACTTTACCCATGGGTGGGGGAAAAGGAGGAAGTGACTTTGATCCTAAAGGGAAGAGTGACGGTGAGGTAATGCGTTTTTGTCAAAGTTTTATGACTGAACTCGCCCGTCATATTGGCCCAAATACAGATGTGCCTGCAGGAGATATCGGTGTAGGAGGAAGAGAAATAGGCTATATGTTTGGCCAATACAAGCGTTTACGCAATGAGTTTACTGGGGTATTAACCGGTAAAGGTCTGAGCTACGGGGGTTCATTGATACGTCCTGAAGCCACGGGGTATGGCAATGTTTATTTTGTAAAAAACATGTTGGCGACCAAAGGCGAAGAGATCGGAGGTAAAAATGTGGTTATCTCTGGTTCGGGTAATGTGGCGCAATTTGCGGCTCAAAAGGTCATTCAACTCGGAGGAAAAGTACTTACTTTTTCTGATTCTTCTGGATATATCTATGATGCAGAGGGTATTGATGAGGCTAAATTAGCCTTTGTCATGGAGCTTAAGAATGTACAAAGAGGACGAATCAGTGCCTACACTGAAGCCTATCCTGGCGCAAAATTTATCCCAGGGGAAAGACCGTGGAGTGTGCCGTGTGACATTGCTCTGCCTTGTGCGACACAAAACGAGCTGGACGAATCTGAGGCCAAGACTTTAGTAAATAATGGTTGTGTTTGTGTGGGTGAAGGGGCCAATATGCCTTGTACTCCGGGAGCCATTGAAGTATTTCAAAAAGCAAAAATATTATTCAGTCCGGGTAAAGCCTCAAACGCCGGAGGGGTCGCTACTTCTGGTTTAGAAATGTCTCAAAATTCATTGCGACTCAATTGGACCTCAGAAGAGGTTGATGCCCGTTTACATCAGATCATGAATGATATCCATCAGGCTTGTGTCACTTATGGCACAGACCAAGACGGTTATGTCGATTACGTCAAAGGCGCTAATATTGCGGGCTTTGTTAAAATCGCCGAGGCCATGATGGCACAAGGAGTGGTTTAAGCACTTTGCATTTTCCGATCAAAGGCCCCATTTTGGGGCTTTTTTTTGAACTAATGCGCCCATTAATCATGGGGGTTTCTACAATAAATAGTAATTTTCAAGGTTTAAAGGGCGAGCAACGCAGTATGAGATTTTATCTATTGATTTTTGGAGTATTGGTAACCTTGGCTACGGCCAATGCGCAATCTGGCACTGAGCTTTGGAAGGGTTATTTTTCATACAACAGCATAAAGGATGTGGCTTACGGAGACAACAAGGTTTTTGTGGCCGCTGAAAATGCCGTATACACTTATGACATTTGGAGTCAAGAGCTGTCGACGATCACCACCATAGAAGGCCTGTCGGGAGAATCCATCACTGAAATACATTACAGCCAAGAATACAATTTGCTCATGGTAGGACACGATAATGGTCTTATCGAGATCATTCCAAAGGATCAAGATCAAGTTCTTCAGATTGTGGCCATTTTAAACAAGCCAAGTATTCCTCCTAATGTCAAGTCCATAAATGATTTTTATGAGTATCAGGGACAAGTTTATGTCTCTACAGATTTTGGCATTTCTGTTTTTGATCTCTCACTTTTGGAATTTGGGGACACCTATTATATTGGTGAATTGGGCAGCACAATTTCAGTGACTCAAACCACTATTTTACCCCCATTTATATATGCGGCGACGGCGCAGGAGGGGATCAAAAAGGCCTTACTTAACGGCCCTGATTTGATTGATTATGCTTCTTGGGAAACAGTAACCGGGGGCGGGATTGTTGCCATTCAGACTTTAAATGATGCGGTTTATTTTGCCAGAACAAATCAACGGGTTCTGCGGTTGACTCCAGAACCAACCCAAATTATGGCGGATTTCGGGACAGACCCCATCGTAGACATGCGGGTAAATGGGAATGTCTTGACCATCACTACTGAATCAACAGTGAATACTTATGGAGCAGATTTTACGCCCTTGGATATTTTTGAATTACCTGTAGCCTTAGAGGATAAATTCTCAGTAGGACTTGGGTTTGCAGATCAAATTTTTGCCGGAACCCAGACCAATGGACTGATCAAACAATCTAGCGGACAATTTGGATGGACTCCCGTGGGGCCTCAAGGGCCGCTATTTAATAACCCATTTTCAATTGACGCATCTTCTGGCCAGCTTTGGGTTGGCTTTGGAGAGGTCACGGTGAGTTTTAATCCATTTCCACTTAGTTTTAGAGGACTCAGTCAATATCAAAATGAGGGATGGAATAATATTCCGGCGGCGGACCTTTTTGGAGCAAGTGATATTGTCCAGATGAAGATTAACCCGATGAATCCCGATCAGGTTTTTGCTTCATCGTTTCAGTTTGGCCTACTCAAATTAACGGCTGGAGTTCCTGAAATTCTCTATGATGAAAGCAACAGTAGTTTGACCCTACCCACGGGCAACCCTGCGGCGGGTCTTCGTATTTACGGATCAGATTTTGACCGTGACAACAATCTTTGGTTTGTCCAATCAAAAATTGATCAAGGACTGCTGCGTTTGAGTCCTTCGGGCCAAATCGGAAAAATTGATTTATCCGGAATTATTAATGCTGAAGATGAATTAGCCTTAACCGATTTAAAGATCAGCCGTGAGGGTTATGTTTTTTTCGGTTCGGCTGAAAATGGTTTAATCGGGTTTAACCCCAGCACCAATAGTTTTAATCGAATTACTGAAGGCTCCGGCAATGGAAATTTGCCTTCTACCGATGTCCGGAGTCTTGCCTTTGACAACAATAATCGCCTTTGGATTGGGACACGTGAGGGTTTAAGAGTTCTTTACAACACGACGGGATTTTTTCAAAGCGGAAATAATGTCGAGGCTCAGCCCATTATTATCCTCGAAGAAGGAGTAGCGCAGGAGCTCTTATTTCAGCAGTCGGTCACGGATATTGAAGTGGATGGGTCCAATAACAAATGGATTGCTACAGCCACCTCGGGCGTTTTTTATCTCTCAGCCAATGGCCAGGAAACTCTATTGCGTTTTACTAAAGAAAACTCTCCTTTACCCTCAGATAATGTTCAAGATATTGCCATTGATGGCGATAGTGGAAGAGTGTATTTTGCCACCACCAAGGGCCTTGTTGCATTTGAGGGGTCGGCCACTGATGCTCGAGATGACTTGTCAGGCGCTTACGTCTACCCCAATCCAGTGCGGCCGGGGTTTCAAGGGCAGATAACCGTAGATGGGCTCACTGCAGGCGCAAACGTTAAAATAACTGATATCGAGGGTAATTTGGTTTTTGAAACTAAAAGTCAAGGAGGAAGTGTTTTATGGGATACGCGTGCCTTTGGGCGTCATAAAGTAGCCTCAGGAGTTTATTTAGTTTTGATTACCTCCGAAGATGCATTTGAGACTAAAGTGCTAAAAATAATGATTGTCCGATAATGAGGGTAAGTACGCGAGCTTTAGTTCTTGCGACGGTCCGTTATGGGGACTCCGATGTGATCGTCAAAATGCTTACAGAATCTTCAGGATTGCGCAGCTACATGATCCGTGGGTTACAAAAGTCAAAAAAAGGGCCTTTTCGGCCGGCCATGTTTCAGCCGCTAACCCAATTACAGATTCAGGCGATGCATCGGGATAAGGGTCAGCTAGAACGACTGACTGAGGCCAAGGTTTCGAACCATTACCTCAGTTTGCATAGCGATATTGTGAAGAGTTCAATGGCCTTGTTTTTGGCCGAAGTCTTTAAAATGACCCTTCAAGAGCAGGAACCTAATCCAGAACTTTTCGGTTTTTTAAGTGATGCATTATTAGCCCTTGATGCTGCAGAAGGGCCGTTAAATTTTCACCTTAAAATTGTGCTTGAGTTACAGCAGTACCTAGGCTGTTATCCCGATTTTCAAAACGAGCACTTGCCCTACTTTAATCTTGAAGACGGGGTATTTCAGGATTCTTCTTTCGGTATTACGCGTAGCGCAGAGGTCTTAAAGGACTTGTGTACTTTGGCCAAAACGCCTTTTAGTCATTTGGCTCAGTGGAAAACAACCACGGCACAACGGCGAGAACTACTGGATTTACTTATGGACTATATGCAAATGCACGCGACCGGATTCAAACGCCCTAAATCCATAGAAATTTACCGTCAGGTTTTTGGGTAGATTTCGAAGGCTATGCGCTATTTCGGCTTGCATTGATATTGCCAAAGAGCGAACGGGTTACCATTTTTTCATAGATGGCCAAATCACCGTCATTCCTCTCTCCCTTCTGGATCTCTTGTATGCTGCGCAGCGCATACTGTTGTATGGTCAAAAGCGGTAGAACGATGCGTTCACGTACCCCAATTGAAGCCCTCATAGCGCGTGAGTCTTCCATAAGCTGATCCAAGCCAGAAACTTTTAAAACCAGATCTTTGGAGCGCAAATATTCTTGATAAATAAGTTGCCAAAAACCACCAAACTCAGGATCGTCTTTTAAGTATTGGGTCAGGGGAAAATAGCTTTTGCTCAGACTCATCATGCTATTTTCCAGAAGGGTTCTAAAAAATGCAGACGTCTTATAAAGTTCCTGTAGCTCAGTCATTTTACCTTGAGCCTTTAGGGCTTCAAGCGCAATGCCTACGCCATAAAACCCAGGAACATTTTGTTTGAGTTGACTCCAGCTGCCCACAAAAGGAATAGCGCGTAGATCGCTAAAATTGAGCTGATCACTGCTGCCGCGCTTGGCTGGGCGACTGCCAATATTCGTTTTTGCGTAATATTTTAAGGTGCTTATTTTTTCTAAATAAGGTAAAAACTTAGGGTGGTTTTTAAAGTCTTGATAGGCCCCATAGCTCAAATCCGCCAATTGTTCTAAAATAAGCCTTTGTTCAGGGGGAATATTGGCTTGATCAGGGGCAAAAATTTCATTGACAATACCCGAGCTGATCAGTTGTTCCAAATTGTACTGGCATGAGGCAATTGTGCCAAAATTGGAACTTATCGTTTGGCCTTGAATGGTTAACTGAACTTCTTCGTGCTCGATGGTGTTTCCTAATGATGCATAAAATTGATGGGTTTTTCCTCCACCACGGGCCGGTGGCCCTCCCCGACCGTCAAAAAATAAGGCAGTAATGCCGTGAGCGCGAGACACTTCGGTCAAGCGTTCTTTGGCGCGATAAATGGCCCAGTTGGCCATAAGATACCCGCCGTCTTTGGTGCCATCACTGAATCCAAGCATTATTGATTGTCGATTTCCGCGCCTTTGAAGGTGTTTTTTGTATTCAGAATTAGTGTAAAGGGCTTCCATGACCTTATCTGCCCCTTTAAGGTCATCAATGGTTTCAAACAAAGGAATAACATCACAATTAGGCCTTTCCCAGTCGCATAATCGAATCATAGCGAAGGCTTCCATAACATTAACAACACTTCCATTGTTACTGATAATATAGCGTTCACAAGCCTTTGCGCCATTTTTTTCTTGGATGTTCTTCATGGCGTAAATAGAGGCCAAGGTTTGTTGGCCCATTTCATCCTTTATCTGGTCTAAATCGACCTTACCGTGTAATCCGCCCAGTAACTCAATTTTTTGCTGTGCATCAAGATGGAGATAATTCAATGGGATGATCTCCGGATAGGCTTGAGCAATAGCCATGATCGCTTTAGTGTGTATGCGCGAATCTTGGCGAATATCTAAAGAGGCAAAATAACAGCCAAAAAGATTCATTTTTTCAATGAGCTCGTCAACTAAATTTACAAAAAGCCCTTCGTGCTGTGTTTCTAAAATTTCTTTTAAGGATTCTAAGTCGCCGAGAAATTCAGCGGTACGATCCCCCACCACTGTGGCATTTGGGTTAAGTTCAGTCGCGAGTTTTTGCTCGAGGGCCAATACAAGGGGCTCGGCCTGATTAAAGGTGATACGACGCTTCATTTTACGCACGTCTTTGTAATAATTTTTCATCAAACTTTGACGAAGTCTAGCCGCCACTTCGAGCGTTATTTCGGCCGTAACAAAGGGATTTCCGTCGCGGTCACCACCCGGCCAAAATCCGAGATTAATGAGTTCGTTTGGCAGTTGTTCTCCGTCAAAAATGTGGGTTTTCGTAAATCGATAAATATTATGTGCTGCTTGGTAAAAGACGTGCTCTAAATACCAAATTAAACTCACCGCTTCGTCAAAAGGACTGGGTTTTGATTTTTTGAAAAAAGGTGTTTTGCCAAGTTGGGCCAGGAGCAATTCTATTTCATCCAGCTTGTTTTTCTCTATAGATTTTGCCAAATCCGTAATGATGCCCAAAACAGAACCTGGATAAAACTGGGTAGGGTGGGCGGTAAGTACAGGACGTACCTTAAAGCGCTTTAGGTAGTCCTTTAGTGCCTCGCGTTTGTTTTTCTCGTGGGCCTCATCTTTTATGCTTCTCAAGGTTCCTCGGCCCTCAGTGTTATTAATGATAGAAAATGTTGCTTCTTCAATTGCATCAAAGAGGACCACTTGACGTTCAATGTATTGAATAAAGCTAAAGAGAAGGTTAATTTGCTGCTTTTCATCGAATTCTGGCCGGTATTGCTGAAAGAATTCACGGATGATTTCAGTGGGATTTTTTCCTTGTGCATAGCCAGAAACACACAACTCTTCAAATAAAGGTAAAAGGACCCCAGTCTTGGTGATTGAGTCAAAAGGCAGGGTCATAAAAATGCTGTTGTAAATCTGATATTTGGACAGCACGTGTTTTTGAAATCTTTCTTCCTTGGTGTGTTTCATAGCATTGAAATGAAGGCCAAAGTTACGCAGAGATAAAGATTTTCAGAAAATTAATGGCAATAAGAAGTAATTAGTCAGTAAGATGACGACCAAGGACATGAGGTTTAGCCAGAATCCCGAACGGACCATTTGTGAAACACTAACGTGGCCACTGGCAAACACTATTGCATTGGGGGGGGTTGCCATGGGCAGCATAAAAGCACAACTCGACGCCAGAGTTACGGGAATGACCATAGCCATAAGTGGTTGATCCAAACCAAGAGCGATTCCTGCAATAACAGGTAAAAAAACAGTAACCAAAGCGACATTACTCATAAGCTCGGTTAAAAATAATACAAGCGTCACCAGTGCAACGAGGATCAACATTGGAGACCATTGATCTTGCTGACTTATAAAGGCTTGAATAGCATCGATAAACCCTCCCTGTGCCAAGGCGTTGGCTAGAGCCAGTCCACCACCAAACAAGATCAAAATACCCCAAGGGAGTTTCGCAGTATCTTCCCACTGCAGGACACAGGGCTTTGTTCCTTTTTGAACAGGCAAAGCAAAGAGTGCTAGGGCTCCGAGCATGGCAATATGGGTGTCGGTGAGTGACAAATGCGGCCACCATGCATTGATTTGTCCTCTGAACACCCAACCAAGAACCGTCATTAAAAACAAAATAAGCACCGTTCGTTCTTTGCGCTTAATTGGTCCTAAGGCGTGGAGTTCATCTTCGATGATGTCGTGTGCACTATCCAAAAGTCCCAGGCCACTGGGGTATGCCCAGCGCACGATAATCCAGTACGCCACGATAAGCAGTAGCGCTGATAAAGGGACGCCAAAGGTCATCCACTGAAAAAATCCAATGTCCATTTGATATTGCTCATTCAAAAAAGCGAGCATCACACTGTTTGGCGGGGTGCCAATTAAAGTGGCCATTCCCCCAATATTCGCTGCAGCGGCAATGCCCAGCATGAGACTCAGGGCGAATCGCCGTAGTTTTTTCTTATTCTTTTGTGTTTTCTTTTTGACCAGTTTATAAACAGAAAGTGCCATGGGAAGCATCACCACTGTACTGGCGGTATTGGAAATCCACATAGAGAGGAGGGCGGTTGCCAACATAAATCCAAAAATGACTCCGTTCGCTTTGGGCCCAGTAAGCCTCAATATATGTAGGGCCATACGTTTGTGTAAAGCGACTTTTTCTAGGGCCAGTGCGATAACAAATCCACCAAAAAAAAGAAACACTATGGGATTCGCATAATGAACGGTTACCTGACCAATAGTTCCGACCCCCAGCAAGGGAAAAATGACTATGGGTAAAAGCGCAGTAATTGAAATAGAAACGGCCTCGGTAATCCACCAAACGACCATCCAAAGGCTGGCCGCAAGAATTTTATCCATCATTGGATTAAATAGAGGCTCAGGCAATAAAAGAATAGCCACTGCCATTAGGGGCCCTAACGCCAAGGTGAAGAGTTGTTTCATCACCCCAATTTAAGCAATGAAATTAAATTTGGGCGCGCAAGGCTAAAATTAGGTTGCGACCTGCTGCTGAAATACCAGAACTGTATGGGCGATACCGTTGATCTGTAATGTTTTCAACCCCAGCGATCAAATCGATGTGTGCGTCTAAAGAATATTGAGCCTTGAGATTGAAAGTTTGCCAGGCAGGGGCATATGTATTGCCTTGGGCATCAAGGGCATATATTTCTGTTTTTGATTGTTCTTCCACAGCCAATTGATCATGGCTAAATCCACCACTGTATTGAGAATAACCCTGAATCACGAGATTTTCGGCACGAAACCATAAGCGCGTGGCACCAAACCAAGGGGCAGCATGCCGTGCAGGGCTGCTTGAGCCATCATCCATTTCTTCAGTGCCCTTTTGCCAGTTTATATCAGAAGTGAGTTCAAAACCTGAAGGTAATTTGAGTTCAATTCCGGTGTGAATACCATAAACTTGGGCTTCGGCTGCATTTTGTATCGCTTGAACCCGACTTAATACACCATCATAGACAATTTCTGAGGCTCCGTTTAAGGTAAAATCTCTTCGTGTGAGTGCGTTGTCTAACTGAGTATAATAACCGCTGAGGTCGATTTTTAATTTTTTATGGAGCATATGGGCGATCCCTAAATCCCAACTCACGGCGTATTCAGGGGCGAGATCCGGATTTGGAACCACGACTGCTCCAGGTTCTGAATCAAACACCTTTCCAATATCATCAACGTTTGGGGCTCTAAAGGCAGTGGCCATGTTGGCGCGTAAGTTCCAAAACTTTGAGGGTTTAAATACCAAGCCAAAACTTCCTGTTACCGCCTCTGTATTGAGTTCTGCCTTTTCAAATGGTAATGGGTAAAAGCTTGTGTCAAAAACTGCATTTAGATCAATACCGTTATAGCGCAGACCGGCTTGAGACATGAGTTTTGAGGACCATTGGTGTTGATACGAGAGGTAAGCGGCGTAGGATTGCCAATCTGCCTGGGGGTAACGTGCAGGCCCAGGAACACTTGTATTGGTTTCAATATTTCTCTCTATTCCAGTGGAGGTTACTTGGTCTAAAACCCATTCTAACCCATAAAATAATTCTCCTTTGTCCCCAATTGTTTTACGCAGATCCAAGTTTGCAGAATATGCCACAACATCCTCTTTTCGATTCTCTTGTATCGGGTCATTGAAGCCTCTGCTAATTCGGCTTTCTTCAAAGTCTTGCTGTGCTAATCGCAACGTCATTTCTGAAAAAATACCCTCAGCCTTAGTGTGGCTGGCCGTGAATTGTTTCATGACCCATTTTTGAGGGCCATAATCCCATTGACCATAACGCGGCAGATCATTTTTTGTTCTGAGTTGTCTATCGTAACGGCTGTAAGCAGAAGTGGCTGAATGATGATAGGCCAGACTTAAATTCCATTGGCTGTTGGGTCGGTAAAATACCTTTTGCATGAAATTACTTTGATTATACCCCGAGGGGGTCTGCCGGTTTGGATTTGAATTTGGGGTGATGAGGTCTTGACCATTGTAATGGGTTACATAAAAGGGCCGTAAATAATCGTCGGGCCCATGATTTCCTTGACGCAGATCGCCAAAATTAGTCCGTGTGAAGCTCGATGTTGTGGCCCATTTTTGTCGCCCAATTTGAAGATCAGCGTGTGCCGTTCGCTCAAAATTGGCAGAAGCCATGCGGCTCAGGCCACTGGCCGAAACAGATAATTGCTCGTTGTCTGAGAATTTTGGCCCTAGGGTTTCAAAACTCATAACCCCTCCAATGGCATCACTGCCATAGACGACGGCGTCGGGTCCTAACAAAACCTCTGCGCTTTCCATGGAAAGCG
>RFXU01000052.1 GCA_009921505.1 Flavobacteriaceae bacterium | reverse complement strand
TGATCGTAGTTGAGCAGACAGCGCTGGTCAAAAGTCAAGTGGCTGTTGTCTTTGTAATACGCATCTTGAGCAATTAGCCCTAAATCTTTAGTGCTAAGCCCGCTCATAACCTCATTGACAAAGGTGGTCTTTCCACTCGCTGTACCTCCAGCAACCCCGATGATCGTCATGTTTTTGCGTTTTTACAAAGATAGTAATTTATACCCCGGGAATTCACCCATAAAGAGGGCCAAAATCACTTTATAGTGGTTTGAGGCGCACCACACCTTCTCCCTCAACGCCCACATAGAGGATATCGTCTGGCCCCATTTTTACATTGCGCACGCGCCCAATGTTTTCGGCTATTTTCTGACGACCGACCACTTTAGTGCCTTCGAGCTGAAGCATCTCGATATAGGCGAATTTTAAAGAGCCTACCAGGAGTTGATTTTTCCATTGGGGATATCGGTCTCCGGTGACAAAGGTCATGCCGCAGGGCGCAATAGAAGGCACCCAATAGTATTGAGGTTGCTGCATTTGGGGGTCTTCAGTTTGCTCGGTAATTATGGTTCCGTTATAGTTGATGCCGTAAGTAATTATCGGCCAACCATAATTGAGTCCCGGTTCAATAATATTCAGCTCATCACCCCCACGCGGGCCGTGCTCATGTTCCCAAAGTACGCCCGTCTCTGGATGCATGGCCAGACCTTGAGGATTGCGATGGCCGTAGGAGTAGATGGCCTTATTGGCCCCTGGCGTATTAAAAAACGGATTGTCCTTTGGAATACTGCCATCTTCGTTTAGGCGGTAGATTTTACCTCCATCGACATTGATGTCCTGCGGATATTGATCTCGATGAAATCGATCGCCCACACTAAAAAATACATGGCCTTTTTGGTCAAAGGCAATCCTCGATCCAAAATGTTGCCCATCGGGTACATTAGGCGTGGCTTTGTAAAGGACCTCTATTGAATCCAGGCGATTTTCATTTAGTTGCCCACGCACTAAGGTTGTGTTACCCCCTTCACCACCACCGATCGTGGTGGCCATCGTAAAATAGACCCATTTGTTTTGTCCGAAATCAGGGTGAACGGCCACATCCAAAAGCCCTCCTTGTCCCCAATTAAAAACTTCTGGGAGTCCTGATATTTCTGTGGCATTGCCGTTCTTAAAATGGAACAATACACCACTTTTTTCGGTAATCAGCATGCTGCCATCTGGAAGCCAATCCATACCCCAAGGATTCTGCACCCCATCAAAAACCATCTCTATGGTGTAGGGCCGATCATTAGGCACTTTTAATGTTAAATCATTTTGAGCGTTTGGATGCTGGCAGGCCAGCATCATCAAGCCAAGCAGAGCGATATACCATTTCATTTTGGACGTTTTATTGATATGGTAAAAGGTAGTAAAATTGTTTGAATAAAGAATAAAAGAAATATCTTTGCAGACCTCAAAAACGGGATGTGGCGCAGTCTGGTAGCGTACACGCATGGGGTGCGTGGGGTCGCTGGTTCGAATCCAGTCATCCCGACTAAGAAAAGCCGAGCGAACCGCTCGGCTTTTTCATTTTTCCGAATGTCAAAAGCTTTATTATTTGCGATACATCACCCCATCCAAAGCGTCGCTCGGGACTTGAAGTTCGCGCCACTGCTTTGTGCGTGATGGCTGCTGCTCAATAGGTAGAGGTTGACCTAAAATTTCTGAAAGCGCCGCGGCTAAAAGAGGTTCGCTGGCCTGTCCCAGCTGGCCCAGATTACTGAAATCTTCTGATAATTCAATATCCGGATTTAATCCGTTTACGTAATCGGTGACTCCGGCGGCGTTTAATGTTTTAAAGACCAAAGGCAGCATGGCATAACGATGGCCTGTATTGGCCTGATTGCGGCTGAACGATGGGGCAGGAGCGTCGTACAGTAAAAACGAGGCTTGGTATTTTCCGCGGGTCGGCAATCCGATTTGGACCACATCGATATAGGGCTTTAAGCCATTAATCACCAGCTCGCTGGCTGAGGCCGTGCGGCCTGAGGTCAAGACAAAGACCCGCGTGAGGCCAAGACTATTTAAGCCGGCACCGTTGGCTAATGTGCTCACAAAATAACCTGGTTCAGCGTATTGGGCTTGACGATCGGCATTCCACTGCTCGGTAAAGAAAATTTCCCCTTGAAATTGGCCAGTAATCATCCCCGCCAGCGAGGTCGCCGTACGTACCGATCCTCCGCCGTTATAGCGCAAATCTAAAACTAAGTCCGTAACCCCTTGGGCGGCAAACGTCCCAAAGGCGGCGTTGAGGTCATTGTCGTATTCATTGGTAAAACCGTTGTACATCAAATAACCGATTGTGCGCCCATTTTCTGAAAAAATAGCGGTTTTGTGCACGGGGTTCTCAGATATTTGTGTTTTTGTCAGAGCGGTGGTTTGGGTCAACTCAGTAATCTCTGTACCGTCAAAAGTCGCCCACCCCAGAGTGTAGGTGTCTGGCGATAGCAGGTCATTGTAATTCGTGGCCGTCAGTTGAGTTCCGTCCACGCGATTAAAGATCATCCCGCGCTGAATGTTTTGAGCCGCCGCGTCGCTCCCTGGAATCACATAACGCACATAACCAAAGATCAGACTGTTGTCCTGCGGATAATAAACCAGTCCGTATTCCAGTCCGTTGCTCAGTGAAATCCCGGCCAGTGCATTTTCCAAGCTTACATAATCCTCGACCAAAAGGCTAAAGGGGTCGCTCAGATCGGTCAAAGCCTCGAAGCAATCTTCGGGACTGTCGAAAGAGGCTAAATAAGCTTTTTTGTCACCCTCTGTAGCAAAGGCATTGTCTTGGAGTTGTGGCACCGAACCTTTGTAGAGATAAAAATAATTCAGCCCACGCCAGATAAACTCATTGATTTCTGTAGTGGTGGCCTCACGATAGTTGTCATCTAAATCTTCAAAGCAGGAGATACTTAAAAGACTAACGAGACTCAAGGTCATAAGCATTTTACCCAAGCGCATTCCCTCTGAAATAGACCACGATCTCCCAAATTGGATTCTGGCAATTTTCAGTCTTGCAGCGCCTGTAGCTCTCATGTCCTAGATCCCGGTATAGTTTTGAGGACTAATCGCCTTTAATTCTTCTTTGAGGGCCTCAGAAATATCCAGCCCATCGATAAAATTATGCATGGCTTGTTGGTCGATCCGCTGATTGGTGCGCGTAAGTCCTTTAAGGGCTTCATATGGATTGGCAAAACCTTCGCGACGCAGTATGGTTTGAATGGCCTCAGCCACCACCGCCCAATTATTTTCTAAGTCGGCGTTAATTTTATCGGCGTTTAACAGCAATTTGCCCAAACCTTTTTGAGTGGATTGAAAGGCGATTAAAATGTGTCCAAAGGGCATGCCGATGGTCCGCAATACGGTGCTGTCCGTGAGATCTCTCTGAAGACGGCTTACTGGTAATTTTGCCGCCAAATGACTCAGTAGCGCATTGGCAATGCCGAGATTACCCTCACTGTTTTCAAAGTCGATAGGGTTGACTTTATGGGGCATGGCCGAAGAACCTACTTCGCCGGCTTTAATTTTTTGTTTGAAATAATCCATGGAGATATAGGTCCATAAATCGCGATTCAAATCAAGGATAATCGTATTGACGCGCTCCATTTGATGAAATAAGCCCGCCATGTGATCGTAATGCTCGATTTGCGTGGTCGGGAAAGAGTGGTGCAGTCCTAAAATATTTTCAACAAAATTTTGTCCAAATTTTTTCCAGTCGATCTCAGGGTAAGCCACATGATGGGCATTGAAGTTTCCGGTTGCGCCCCCAAATTTTGCCGCGTGTTTGAGATGGCTAAATCCAGCCATTTGCTCTTCTAAGCGGGTCACAAAAACTTGAATCTCTTTGCCCAAACGCGTCGGTGATGCCGGTTGGCCGTGGGTCCGTGCGAGCATCGGGACCTCAGACCACTCCTGCGCATAGGCCTTAAGTTGATCGGTTAGCCCTTGGAGTTGCGGTAAATAAACTTTGTTAATGGCTTCCATCATACTCAATGGAATTGCCGTGTTGTTTATGTCTTGAGAGGTAAGGCCAAAGTGAATAAATTCTTTGTAAGGGCTGAGTCCTAAAGCATCAAAGCGCTCTTTAATAAAATACTCGACTGCCTTTACATCGTGATTGGTCACGGCTTCAATTTCTTTAATCGCGGCAGCCTGTTCAGGACTAAAATTTTGATAAATTTCTCGAAGGGACTCTGCTTTGGTCAAATCAAATCCCGCTAACTGTGGCAGTGGTAATGCGACAAGGGCCAAAAAATACTCGATTTCAACGCGCACCCGATACTGAATCAGCGCGGCTTCTGAGAAATAAGGAATAAGACTTTTGGTTTTTGATGCATAACGTCCATCGATTGGCGTTATGGCTTGAAGACTCGTGTGTGACATCGTTTTGCGATTCAAAAAGCAAAGATAATCATCACCTATGAGTTGGCCCACGGCAGAGGTGATTTTTTAAATATTTATCGATGCAGGCCTCATGAGATGATTTTCCCGGTCAAGAAGGTCAAAGGCGCTAGGGCCAGGTTCAAGTCACTATTGGGGTAAATTTTCAAGAATATGGCGTGCTCTGGCTTTAAACCCTGGACTTTGTTCAGGCATATTTTTGATTAAAATGGCTCTGAGGGGTTCCGTGATCCAAGAATTTACCCGACTCAGGTAATACAAACAACTCATCGCATGAGCTTGAACGGCGGTCGCAGCCTCTGGTTTTCCAATCAGTTTGTCAAAACAGTGTTCCGTTATGGCTTCTAGAGTTTTTTTGTTTAGACTTTTGGTAACGGTCATGGGCGCTAGCCATAAGGTCATCATGTGGAGCAGTGCGCGTTGGGAGGAGTCAGATTTAAAATGATTTAGCTGGAGTGCAAGCTTTGGCAGAACTTCCACGATGGCTTCAAAGTTTTTTAAGGCCATCATTTCAAGAATATAAGCGGCTTTAACACTGCGGGCGTGATCTATTTGCGCAAGAGCGTCGAGCAATTCGGGGAGTCGATCTAGATGGTCAAGCATCCACAAGGCTGACTTTTCACGATTTGCACGCGTCGCTCGATCAAAATTTATGTGCGTCCAAACATCCATACTAATGCTGCAAATTAATGAATAATCCCTTAGGTCTGGGCCAAGGTCGATGGTGGTTATGACTTTGCTCTTTGACCTAATTCATTATCTTGCAATCCATTTATTTGTAGCATGACCCCGGAATTATTGACGTACTTACAAAGTCTTTTAACCCCACGTCGCCGTGCCCTATTTAGTCAGGTGCTCGAGCAACGTACACGGCATTTTACAGTGGTTACCGAAGATGTATACCAGATGCATAATACCAGTGCGGTTATGCGCAGTTGCGATGTTTTTGGCATACAAGATTTACATGTGATCGAAGCGCGTTTTGGGAAACGTGTTGATAAAGAAATTGCCATGGGGGCCCAAAAGTGGGTGGATATTCATCGACATTCGAATACCGAAGATTGTCTAAAACAGCTGCGCGCTCAGGGTTATCAAATCGTGGCAACAACGCCGCATGATGGGGTGCCGCTAAATGCTTTTGATGTGTCGCGGAAGTCTGCCTTACTCTTTGGTACCGAGAAAAAAGGACTTAGCCCAGAACTTATGGCACAGGCCGATGTCGCCCTTACTATCCCCATGTACGGTTTTACGGAAAGCCTTAATATTTCTGTGTCTGCGGCAATTATTCTGAATGAACTTGTGGGGCGCATGCGGCGGGAAGAGGCGCCGTGGGCATTAAGTCCTGAGGAACGTTATAAATTAGAATGTGCTTGGACTGTGGCTTCAATCAAAGATGCCCCCAGAATAATTGAACGATATAACCAAGACAACGCCCGATGACATTAATTTTTGCGACCCATAATGCCAATAAGTATAAAGAGGTAAAGGCCCAGATGCCTCCGGGTATAGATTTGCTTTATTTGGCCGATATCACACAAGAACCGCCCGTGGCGGAAACAGCAACAACCCTCCAAGGAAATGCTGAAATAAAAATGTTAGCCCTGGCCCAAAGCGCGGGACAAAATTGTTTTGCAGACGATACAGGTCTCGAAGTGGCTGCCTTAAACGGGGCTCCAGGCGTATATAGTGCCCGTTATGCCGGTCCTGAGGCTCAGGATCAGGATAATGTTCAAAAATTACTAAATGCTCTTGAGGGACAACCGAATCGAAAGGCTCAATTTCGCACGGTAATTGCCCTTTACTGGAATGGAGAAACTCATTTTTTTGAAGGGGTTTGTCGCGGGACCATAATCGAAACCACCAGAGGTACTGGGGGGTTTGGCTATGATCCTGTTTTTTTACCAGAGGGACATACGCAAACATTTGCCGAGATGGATTTAATTCAAAAGGCACAAATCAGTCATCGCGGAATCGCCATGAAAAAGCTGATCGATTGGCTCTCTGCCCGCGATGCGCAATAAATGTTTAAGCCTTTTATTCTATCATGTTATTTGGTAGAACATTCTTGGTAGAACATACTTGTTCGGAGTTTTATATGTACCGCATGATTTGAGCCCTTGTATTCCTTGCAACATTCGGGCTAAACACAATTAGAGAAGGGTTTATCCAATTATCTCATTAATTAAATGTACTTTTGCCGCAAATTCCTCAGGGTGAGGAAGTGTTGTATATAAAGCTTTGGGTTTACTCGGGTCGTTTGCTTTACACAACACAATAACGAGATAAACCATTTTATGACAACATTTCAATCTTTGGGATTGGGGGAAGAATTCCTTCAAGCCATCCAGGACTTGGGTTTTGAAACCCCTAGTGAAGTTCAACAAAAAGCCATTCCTTTTTTACTCCAAAATGATGCAGACATTGTATCCCTTGCTCAAACGGGTACAGGAAAAACTGCTGCATTTGGTTTTCCAATGCTCCAAAAAATACGCATTGAAAGCCGTGAAACACAAGGACTAATTCTGTCTCCAACACGAGAGTTGTGTCTTCAGATTACTCAAGAGCTCAAGCTTTATGGGAAATACCTCAAAGGACTCAATGTAGTGGCGATTTACGGTGGTGCAAGTATTACCGAACAAGCCCGTCAAATTAAAAAGGGAGCACAAATTATTGTGGCCACTCCAGGGCGTATGAAAGATATGATCGGTCGCGGTATGATCGATATTTCGAAAATTGAATATTGTGTTCTTGATGAGGCCGATGAAATGCTCAACATGGGCTTTTATGAGGATATAACGGAAATCTTATCGTTTTCCCCTAAAGACAAAAATACCTGGTTGTTTAGTGCAACCATGCCCAAAGAGGTTTCAACCATTGCACGTCAATTTATGCATCAGCCCCATGAAATTACTGTGGGGACCAAGAATGTAGGTGCGAGCAATGTAACCCATGAATACTATATGGTTGCGGCAAAAGACCGTTATCAAGCGCTTAAAAGGCTTGCAGACGCGCATCCTGAAATATTTTCTGTGATTTTTTGTCGTACCAAACGCGATACTCAAAAGGTTGCTGAGATGCTTATTGAAGACGGGTATAATGCGGCGGCATTGCACGGTGATTTAAGTCAAAACCAAAGAGATTTGGTTATGAAATCGTTCCGAAGTCGTCAAATTCAAATGCTTGTGGCTACGGACGTTGCCGCGCGTGGTATCGATGTTGATGATATTACCCACGTGATAAACTATCAATTGCCCGATGAAATTGAGACTTACACCCACCGTAGTGGCCGTACTGGTCGTGCGGGGAAAACAGGGGTGTCTATGGTCATCATCTCAAAAAGCGAGGTACGTAAAATCAAGGCAATCGAAAAAATCATACAAAAATCATTTATTGCACGCGATATTCCATCGGGGATGGAAATTTGTGAAAAGCAACTTTTTCATCTGGCCAGTAATATTGCCAAGACAGAGGTCAATCATGATATTGACCCTTATTTACCAGCAATAGGTGAGGTGCTCGCGGATTTTGACAAAGATGAATTAATTAAGAAGTTTTTCTCAGTTGAGTTTTCTCGCTTTTTTAATTATTACAAAAAGACAAAAGATCTGAGTGTGCCCGGAGGTAAGGATTACGATGATTCATCACCTTCAGAGAAATCACAAGACAGTGTTCGATTCTTTATCAACCTAGGCCGTAAAGATGGTCTGGCGTGGATGGATTTAAAAGATCTTATTCGTGAGGTTACATCGCTTGGTAAAGATGAAGTCTTCCACGTAGATACCATGGATACTTTTTCATTTTTCAATGTTGATTCGGCGCATGAGAGCGTGGTTAATGAAGCCTTTGCTGGAGTATTATTTAATGATCGCGCTATAGATATTGAACGTTCCGATGATCGCGGTAAACGCGGCAAATTCAAAGGAGGGAAAAGTTTTGGTAAAAAACCAGGCCGATCTAAATCTTTTGGCGGTGGTTTTGACTCGGGTTCAGGAGAAAGACGAGGCCGTAAATCAGACTCTTCAGGAGGGTTTAAAGGCAAAAGCCGTCGTCGAGAGGATCGACCGGATGTGGCTGGCACAAGAGGCAAGCGTCGTAGACGTTAGTTGACCCTTTCGATTTTCACAAAATTTTGAAATAAAATTGTCCATAATTGGTTAATTTTAGCCGAAATCGCTGTGATGAAGTTTCGTTTGTTTGTTTTAATTCTGGCCCTGCCCATCTTTGCTTTAGCGCAAGAAGAGGAGTCCAAAGAAACTCCTGATCAGGAATCCGGGGTAATCATCAATGGGGTGGTGATCAATGACGCCGATGACAGCGAGCTCGAAAATGTCAATATTGTCAATCTCAACAAAGTAATCGGAACGACAACCAATGCCGAAGGGGCCTTTAAATTAAGGGCTTCAGTCAACGATACATTATATTTTTCTTACTTGGGCTTCAGGTCAATTCGGGTCCGTGTGACCAATGACTGGCTCAAGTATGATTATATAAAAGTTAAAATGACCGAGCTAGGAATAGCACTAGAAGAGGTCGTGGTGAAGCCCGTTCAGCTTACGGGCTATGTAGAAGTTGACGCCAAAATAATACCCATTTACGACAATTACCGTTATCGAATCGCTGGTTTTGGCGGAGGATATGAAGGAGGGCAAAAGCAACCTGGGGCTGTGTCCAAAGTGCTGAGTGCCCTATTTAACCCGGCTGACTTTCTTTACAATGTATTTGGTAAGCGTCCAAAACAGATGAGAAAGCTCAAACAAATGAAGCAAGATGATCAAATTCGCAACTTGCTTCAATCTAAATTTGATCGAGAAACCTTAATGGCCGTATTGCAATTAGAACGTGCCGATATTGATGAGATTCTCAATAACTGTAGTTATTCCGAGGAGTTTATCAAAACGGCTAACGATCTACAAATTCTAGATGCCATTAGTGAATGTTACGAGGAATACCGTATCTTGAACAGAGAAAAAAAGTAACCCCGTGTCTTCCCACCACGCGCAACAATGTGCTTATTTTAAAGAAGGTTTAACCTTGAGTTACGCCGCACGCATCAGCGCCTTGCATCAATTTGACAAGGCCTTGCGGCAGTACGAAGAGCGCCTTGTCGCCGCTTTGTATAAGGACTTTCAAAAATCGGCTTTTGAGAGTTTTACTACGGAATTTTCAATGCTTTACGAGGAAATTCGTCATGCGCAACGCAATTTAAAAAAATGGATGCGCCCCAAGCGTGTGCGCACCAATTGGATCAATTGGCCTGCCCACAGTGCTATTTTGCGCGAACCACTGGGAGTGAATTTAATTATCGGTGCTTGGAACTATCCAATACTGCTGCTTCTACAGCCGGCAGTTTCAGCATTGGCTGCGGGAAATACGGCAGTGCTCAAGCCAAGCGAAAATGCGCCAGCCGTAGCCGCAGTAATCGAAGAAATGATTAACACGAATTTTGATTCTGGTCATTTGGTGGTGGTTCAAGCAGACGCGACTCAAACTCAGCAGTTATTGGCCCTGAGATGGGATCATATTTTTTACACGGGAAGTACTAGAGTTGGACAGATCGTTTATGAAGCGGCAGCAAAGCATTTGACTCCGGTGACTTTAGAATTAGGGGGTAAATCACCAGCCATAATAACTGCCTCGGCGAATGTTCACTTAACTGCAAAACGTTTGGTGTGGGGGAAATTCCTTAATGCGGGTCAGACTTGTGTGGCTCCGGACTATGTTTTAGTTCACGAGTCTGTTCGTGAAGCCTTTATTCAGGCGTGTATTTCTGAATTAAAGCGCAATAATTACAAACTTGGGCAAAATCATTATTGTCAGATCATTAATCATAGACATTTCGATCGACTCATCGCGCTTTTGGATCCCAAAAAGACGATCTATGGAGGCCAATACGATAGGGACACACGATTTATTGCCCCAACGATTATGGCTGAGGTAACTTTGACCGATGCTGTAATGCAAGAAGAAATTTTTGGCCCTATATTACCGATAATGACCTTCGACGCCCTTGAAAATGCGGTAAAGCAAGTAAAGGCCTTGGAAAAACCGTTAGCGGCCTATGTGTTTAGCACCCAAAAAAATGAATATCAAAAGGTCTTGTCTGACCTTTCCTTTGGTGGTGGTGCGGTTAATGATGTTGTAATGCACCTGAGTAACCCAAATTTGCCTTTTGGAGGTGTAGGCCATAGCGGAATAGGGGCGTACCATGGAACGCATGGTTTGGATTGTTTCAGTCATCGTAAAAGTGTGCTCTACAAAAAAAATTGGTTTGAAGCGCCGCTTAAATACCCGCCGTTGAGCCATAAAAAGCTCAATTGGATTAAAAAATTTATGAAATAACCAGAATGTCTTGTTTGAGTAAGACCATACGCCGAATAAAAAATGATCAAAGAATTTTTACCTTTCAAGTAATCGGGGAACAAATAATTATTCAACACTAAAAAATATTGTCCATGCGCTCTAGTGATTTTAAATCATCGTCAAAAAAAATACTTTTAATAGCAGCCCTAGTTTTTTGGACTGTCCATGTTCAGGCACAAGGCCGATTTTTTCCTGAACCTAATCCGGAATTTTTCCCCGAGCGTTCTGTGGTTTCTACCATTACCGCTAATATTGCCTACCAAGGCTTTGGTGAGCCGCAAGCTTATTTTGGTCAAGGAGAGTATGAAATTTTCCTAGATAATGTTGACGGGGTTTTGGACCGTCCGGTCATTGTTCTCGACGGCTTTGATCCAGGGGATGGACGCGGCATTGGAGCGCTTTATGCGAGTTTGAGTTACGGCGGGCAGAACCTTGCCGATGAATTAAGAAATCTTGGATTTGACATCGTTGTTTTAAATGCCCCAAACTATGTTACCGACGGTTACGAAATTGGCGGAGGGGGTGATTTCATCCAGCGCAATGCTATGGTGCTTATTGCCTTAATCCAAGAGCTCAATGCCCAAAAACAGGGCGAAGAAGAACTGGTTGTTCTGGGTCCGAGTATGGGGGGATTGATTGCGCGATATGCCCTTGCCTATATGGAGCAGGAAGGTCTTCCTCATGAGACGCGTCTCTATTTATCGTTTGATTCGCCACATCGAGGGGCCAATATTCCAATTGCCCTTCAATATCTTATCAATTATTTTGCAGTGGTTGGTGGTGATCCCATGGCTCAGGCTACGGTCGACTTTGTACTAAATTCAACAGCAGCAAAGCAAATGTTAATTGATCATTTATCAGCGCACTTATTGGCCGGATCAGATTTGGAACAAGACCCTAATTTATTATTGCCGGCAGGCGCGCCTAATTTTCGCGATGAATTTCAGCAAGAGCTTGATGCCTTGGGCTTTCCGCAGAATGTGCGCAACGTGACCATGATTAACGGTGCTGTAGATGGGGCTAATGTTGGGAGTCCCGGAATGGAAGTGGTCAATACCAGTTTAGAGATAGATGCGCTTACCGATATTGATATTGCTTTATACTTTACCCCTGCAGCTGGACAAAACATAACCGTGACTGATGTGGCGACCTTTTTTATCGGGATACCGATCTCAACCTTTTCTGCCGATGCGCAATCTCCTGCCACTTCGGATGGTGTCGATAGTGCACCCGGTGGAACAGGAAGTATCACTGCCGCTTTTGGCGGTGGCGGTGGCAGTCCAATTTTTGAAGAGTTCCTAGCAGCCCTCAATCAAGATTATTA
>RFXU01000051.1 GCA_009921505.1 Flavobacteriaceae bacterium | reverse complement strand
AACCGGTGCAGGACAATGGGGTAGTGCTTTGAGCTTTGCTTGTCAACATTTCGGTCTTGAATGCGAGGTTTTTATGGTACGTCTTTCCTATGATCACAAACCGCACAGAAAGGTCATGATGAATACCTGGGGCGCGACGGTGCATCCTTCACCGTCTGAGGCGACAGAAATCGGCAAGAAAATTCTCGCAGAGCATCCGGACACTTCGGGATCTTTAGGGATTGCTATTTCTGAGGCTATTGAAGTTGCGGCCAAAGATGAGCATACCAAATACGCTTTGGGAAGTGTGCTCAATCACGTGAAACTGCACCAAACCATCATTGGTCAAGAAGCCATAAAGCAAATGGAAAAGGCTGGAGATATGCCCGATATTGTGATTGCACCTTTTGGTGGTGGATCAAATTTTGCCGGACTCGCCTTTCCTTTTTTACGTCTTAATTTTGATGAAGGACGCAATATTCGTTGTATCGCTAGTGAACCAGCTTCTTGTCCTAAACTTACGCGCGGGGTGTTCCGCTATGATTTCGGAGATACCGCGGGGATGACGCCACTTTTGCCAATGTATACTCTAGGTCATGACTTTGTGCCGGCACCCATTCATGCCGGAGGACTCAGATATCACGGGGCAGGGGTGATCGTGAGTCAGTTGCTCAGAGATAAGCTGATCGAGGCGCGCGCCCATGATAATTTGGAGGTCTTCTCGGCTGGGGTACAATTTGCTAAAGCCGAAGGAATCATTCCTGCGCCTGAAGCGACCCACGGGATCGCCACCGCAATTGCGGAAGCGCAAAAGTGCAAAGAGGAGGGCGTATCCCGAACAATTCTGCTGAATCTATGTGGTCATGGTAATTTCGACATGAAAGCGTACCAAGATTATTTTGCCGGTAAAATTGTAAAGCACGAACTCACTCAGGAGGAAATCAATCGTTCGATTGCAAAACTTCAGACGCCTTTGATTCCGTAATGTGTGTTATTCATAAAAAATTATTGGAAACAAGTGGATCCACTAGAATTTAATACTTCAGAACACTGATGATTTAAAGTTTAATATGGTTGTTTAATTAGTTGTTTTTTTAATTGTTGTTTTGGTTAATTGCATCACCCCCATAGCGCAAGTTGCTTTGGGGGTGATTGTTTATGTAAGTTGTTGATTTTGAGTATTATGAATTTTTTATTAAATTGTTCAAGCATAAACTATTTAATGGAAAGTAGTAATTAATTAACCAACCAAAACGATTTATCATGAAGAATCTACTCACTATTTTGGTCGCCCTTGTCACCCTGAATTTGGCGGCTCAAGACTCAAAAGCTTATGTGATGCTTTCTGCAGGGGCAGTTTTTCCCAATGGCGGGGACTATATTATTAATTGGGATCAAGGTGTTTTTATGGATCAATATACTGGTCTAGATCTCAACTTAAATGTCGGCTATCGATTTACCGAAATGTTGGGACTCACCGCTACATGGGGGGCATCTTCTAACGAATTTGACACCGTTAATATTAATAATAATCCAGATTACCTTCCTGAAGAAGGGGCGTTTTTTTCAGTAGTGTATTTGGGTATTGGCCCCATGTTTACCTATCCTATTGGCTTAGGCAGCTCTGTAGTGGAATTCAGACCACAATTATTGTTGTCCATGTCGGGCTTAACTGACCTTGAAGGCGGAGATAATGACATTACAGCAAAGGGGTCCGGTTATTTGGCTTCAACTTCCTGGGTTTTCGGCTCAGGTCCGGGCCTGAAGTTTTCAATCAATGTGGATTATTTAAGCGGAAAATTCAAAGAAAAGGAAAGCGGCGGCATCACCACTGATTTGAGTTCAGAAAATAGTTATGTTCGTATCAGTATGGGTGCTGGATTGCGCTACAACTTTTAAAATCCTTTAAAAAACTCGGAAAGGGAAATATCCAGCGCTTCACAAATTTGAGAAAGCACTTGGATAGAAATATTGGTATTGCCTTTTTCGATGATTCCGATATACTTGCGATCGAGTTCAGCCAAATGAGATAAGCCCTCTTGTGAAACGCCTGCTTTAAGACGAAGTTGTTTTATGCGTTGTGCGACTTTATCATTCATGCACAATGATACTTCTATTGTGTCGTATGGTCAAGGATTTAAGTAGGGTAGGTCCTCGTATTTATAAATTCGAGGTAAAAATTTTCAGGACAATAATATTTTGTTATTCGTTAAATATGTCACTCACGTCAATATCCATGTATCTCGCGCCAAAATTATTGTTGCTATTGAAAAAAAAAGGGCCTTTGGTTCATGTGGATTAAATTTCCTTATCTTTAATCGTGAATCAGAGTCTATAATTAAACCATATAGACTGGATAATTAGCTAGTGCTGATTATTGTAATTATTAACCAAAAACAACAACACATGAAAAAACTGATTTTTTTAATGGTCGCCTTAGTCTCTTTTGGTGCAATGGCACAAGATTCTAAAGCCTATTTAGCACTAAATGTAGGCGCTTCTTTTCCCGGAGGGGACATTGCGGATGATGTTGAGCTCGGCACAGGGTTTGACTTCAACGTAAATTTTGGGTATCGCTTTACTGAGAGTATTGGAGCAACGCTAACCTATGGCGCAGCGGCAAGCACCTTCGAAGATGATGGTGGAGAAACTGCCGCATTTGGTGCGGGATATCTAGGTGCCGGTCCTATGTATACCGTTGCATTAGGCGATAATATTGCATGGGATATTAAACCTCAATATGTTTTTTCACTTGCTGGTGTAGCGGATTATGAAGGTGGTGATTTTGATTCTACACTAAAAGGAAGCGGTTGGATGCTTGGCCAGTCTTTTGTATTTGGATTTGATCAAGGATTTAAGTTTTCTGTAAATCTGGATTATCTAAGTGGAAAGTACGATAGTGTTGAAGTGGATGGAGAGTCGTTTGATATCGACAGTGATAATTCTTACTCACATTTCACAATTGGTGTAGGTGCTCGATATAATTTCTAAATCACAAGCACATATTTCAATGTCATAAACAAAAAAACCCTCACAATCGTGAGGGTTTTGTTTTTTGCTAAGCGTTCTATCTTAGTGTGCGTCGGCGTCGTGGCCTTCAACAGCCTCAGCTGCATCTTCCATAGCACCTTCTGCAGCGTCAGTAGCTTCTTCAGCACCTTCTTCTACTGCATCAGCAGCATCTTCGGCAGCTTCACCAGCGTCCTCAACGGCATCAGTAGTTGCCTCAACAGCAGCTTCAACAGCTTCTTCGGTTTTTTGTTCAGTCTCTCTACAAGAAGTAACTGAAGCGATCATCGCCAAAGCAGCAAAAGTGATCAATACTTTTTTCATAGTTAATTAATTTAGTGGTTAAATTTTCCGAGGAACAAAGATATAATAATTTATCTATTGAAAGCTAGGGAGTTAGAGATAAATTTTAATGGAATATTTCCTTTTTTAATATGGAATATTTCCAATTTATGTGTATTTTTAGCCAATGAAGCAACAATTATCAATTGAAATCCGGAGATTCAAAAAAATACGCGAGGATCAGGGGCATACCCAACAGTCCTTTGCGAAGATTTTAGGGATAAAAGGAAGTACTGCAGATATTGAGCGCGGCAAAACTAAGATTACGGGTTCCGTGGTTATGGAATTGCTCAATCAGTTTGCGATCAATCCTTTATGGCTCTTTGGAAAGAGCCACGAAATGAATCTTAGTCTTGATCAAACCAATGTTCAGCCAAAGGTCATCGCAGTGGATCCTCATGGGGAAGACACCATTTTGTTGGTCAATCAAAAAGCAGCTGCGGGCTATCCACACAATGTTCAAGATGTAACCTGGGTCGGGAGTTTACCGGCCTTTCACATGCCTTTACCCGAATTTCGTAATGCTACATATCGAGGCTTTCAAGTTGAGGGAGACAGTATGCTTCCGAATATTCGCCCAAAGGAATGGGTCTTGGGACGTGCGGTAGGGCATATCGCTGAGGCGTCGGATCGAAAAATTTATATTGTGGTCCTTCATGATTCAGTCCTCGTTAAAAAGTTAGAAAAAATCCATGGAATGCCTCATAAGGTCCGCCTGGTTTCTCTTAATCCGGAATACTTACCCATCGAGGTGGCGACAAAAGACATTCAGGAATTATGGCAAGTCAACAGCAAACTGACCTTTGGTTTAGAAGAACCGAGCGAAAGTACGCTTTTGAGACAGCTGCAAGAATCTATGAATGAGCTCAAAGGACAAATAAACCGCTTGAACCAATAAATGGGATTAATCCACTGACTCAAGTGTACCAATAATGTGCTCAGTTGCCCCAGAATTTTGTTCAATATAATCTCGATTTATTGCCCCCATACGTTCAAAGACTGATCTATCATTGAGCCATTGGTCCATGATTTTAATAACGTCTCCCTCTTGTGAGACCACTTGAACTCCTTTACGTTCAATCAAGTCAACCGCTTCTGGAAATTTTCTATAAATCGGTCCAATTATCACGGGCAGGCCAAATGCCGCCGGTTCTAGTATATTATGTAAACCACTATGGCCCATGCCACCCCCGACATACGCCATGTCGGCACTCGCGTAAGCTCTTGACAGATGCCCAATTGTGTTGATAATGAGCACACGCGCAGAAGAAAAGTCGGGCTTAATTTCTCCATTGTAGATCGCGTAAGGCGCTGTTATTTTACTCTGAAGCCTTTGAATTTCAGTAGGATTCAAATCATGAGGCGCAATAATAAAACGTACCCCTTTTTCGGAAAATTGGTTAATGGACGAAATCCAAAGGTCATGATCCTCAGGCCATGAACTGCCTAGGATTACACAGGGCTCATCGGTTTTAAAGACCTCAAGAAAATCCAAACGATTATCTTGCTTTGTCTGTGCCCAAACACGATCAAAGCGCGTGTCACCGCTAAGACTGCATTGACTAATGCCGTGTTTTTTTAGTAAGTCAAATGAGTTATGATCTTGAACAAAAATGTGGCTTAAGCCCAAAAGATGCGCGCGCATAAATCCCCCGGCAGGACCAAAAATCCAATGTTTTGTTTTAAACCGTGCCGCGATGACATAGGTCGGGATGTCTCGCTTTCGTAATTGTATGAGATAATTGGGCCACAAATCACTTTTAACAATGAAGGCCGCGCTGGGTGCAATACCCTTAATAAATTTTCGAGCATTACTCGGGCTATCCCATGGGAGATAAACCACCAAATCGGCTAAAGGGGTTTTTTGTTTGGGAGCAAAACCTGAGGGCGAAAAAAAGCTCAGTACAATCTGGTGCTTGGGGTATTTTTCACGAAGCCACTCCAATATAGGACGGCCCTGTTCAAATTCTCCCAATGAGGCGCAGTGCATCCAAAGTCTATTGGTATTGGCGGGATCAAGCGTGTTGATTTGGTCCCAAGTATTGTCCCTGCCGTTCCAAAACGCGCGCAATTTTTCAGAGCCTACCCACTGCAATGGGCGCAACAGGAGTTGACTGAAAAAGCTCAATGAATTGTAGATGATTTGCCCCATATGCCTTGAGGCTAAATTACGGTTCTTTAGCCAATTCCGTAGCGCATGTAGGTCAATTTTTCGTAGTTTTGACCCATTCAAATCGCGCCAAATGAAAAAAATACAAATGGTAGACCTGCAGGGTCAGTATGCCGAAATTAAGGACCAAGTGACTGCTTCAATGCAAGGGGTTATTGATACCGCGAGTTTCATTAATGGTCCTGAAGTACAGTCCTTTCAAAAGGAACTTGAGGCCTACCTCGGGGTAAAACATGTAATTCCTTGTGCCAATGGGACCGATGCACTGCAAATCGCAATGATGGGTCTGGGCTTAAAAACCGGCGATGAGGTAATTACGGCGGACTTTACCTTTGCAGCAACCGTGGAAGTGATTGCCCTATTGGGATTAACCCCAGTTTTAGTGGATGTTGACCCCATTAATTTTAACATAGATTTGGCGGCGGTTGAGCGTGCTATAACACCGCGGACCAAAGCCATCGTGCCCGTTCATTTGTTTGGGCTCTCGGCAGATATGGAGCCTCTGATGGCGCTTGCCAAAAAACATAATTTATTTGTCATTGAAGATAACGCACAAGGTATTGGTGCTGAGTGTACCTTTAGCGATGGCAGTAAGCAAAAGACTGGGACCATAGGTCATGTCGCCTCCACCTCGTTTTTCCCATCAAAAAACTTGGGCTGTTACGGAGATGGTGGCGCGATTTTTACCAATGACGACGATTTAGCACATACCTTACGCGGGATCGTTAATCACGGAATGTACGAGCGTTACCACCACGATGTGGTCGGGGTAAATTCGCGATTAGATTCGCTTCAAGCTGCGGTCCTGCGCGCTAAACTTCCTCGATTAGATCAGTATAACGCCGCTCGCCGCCGCGCCGCGGCGGCGTACACCAGAGCCTTCGCTCAGGTGCCGGGCATTACCACGCCCAGCGGCGCCTGTGGCCCCGAGAAGGGGATTTGCGCCCAATGCGATTGTCATGTCTTTCATCAATATACCCTGAAGATCGATGGAGTCGATCGTGATGCATTAGTAAAACATCTTGCGGCAAACAACATTCCATGCGGGGTGTATTACCCAATTCCTTTACATGCGCAGAAGGCTTATAAAGACGAGCGCTATAATGAGGCTGATTTTACGGTGACCAATACCCTTGTGCAGTGCGTGATTTCATTGCCGATGCACACAGAACTCGAGGACGATCAAATAGACTTTATTACCAATACCGTTATTGAATTTGTAAAAGATCAGCGCCATGGGTAAAATACTTGTGACAGGAGGCTTAGGTTACATAGGCTCGCACACGGTAGTGGCTTTGCACGAAAGTGGTTATTCGGTTTTAATTGTCGACGATTTGTCTAATTCTGAGCAAACGGTACTTCAAGGTCTGGAACACATTATCGGGTTTACCCCAGAATTTATCGAATTGGATTTGCGCGATAAGTCGGCCGTAAACAATCTTTTTGACCAGCACAGTTTTGAAGGCGTCATTCATTTTGCCGCGAGTAAAGCGGTAGGAGAGAGCGTTGAGAATCCTTTGTTATACTACGAGAATAACATTAACGCCTTAATTTATGTTCTACAAAATTGTGTAACTCATGGGGTCCATAATTTTATTTTTAGTTCTTCTTGTACCGTATACGGAGAACCAGATCAATTGCCCATCGATGAGTCTGCCCCGATAAAACGGGCTTTATCCCCATACGGAAACACCAAGCAAATCGCCGAAGAAATTCTTCATGATTTGTGCAAAGTGAGTCCAATGCGTACTATTTTGTTGCGCTATTTCAATCCTATTGGCGCTCATGATTCGGCTTTAATCGGGGAACTTCCTAAAGGTGTTCCTCAAAATCTCGTGCCATTCATCACCCAGACTGCGGCAGGTTTGCGTGAGCGACTTTCCGTTTTTGGCAATGATTATCCTACTGCAGATGGAAGCTGTATTCGCGATTATATTCACGTAATGGATTTGGCCGAGGCGCATGTTGTGGCCTTAAATCGTTTGGTTCAAAAGGCACAGCTAGAACCTGTTGAGGTTTTTAACCTTGGGACAGGACAGGGGAACTCAGTCCTTGAAGTCATTCAAACCTTCGAGCAAGCGACAGGGGTAAAATTGCCCTATCAAATTGTGGGCCGGCGCGAAGGGGATGTCATAGCGGTTTATGCAGACACAAACAAGGCTACAGAGGTTTTAGGCTGGAGTACCAAACGCGATTTAGCGACTTCCTTGTCCTCAGCATGGGCTTGGGAAAAGCGGATTCGCGGACTATAATTCGGCCTTTTCTGTTTGCGCTTCTCTATTGATTTTCTTGACTAATCCTTGAAGTACGTTACCAGGACCCACTTCAATAAAATGAGTGGCTCCATCTTGGATCATTTGTTGTACACTTTGCGTCCAACGCACTGGTGCGGTAAGCTGAGACAATAAATTACGTTTAATCGCAGCAGGATCCTCCACGGCCGCGGCGGTGACATTTTGGTAGACGGGACAAATCGGCTGAGCAAAATTTGTAGCTTCAATTGCACGCCCTAATTCTTCTTGGGCTGGTGCCATAAGTGGGCTGTGAAAAGCACCTCCTACCGGAAGAATAAGGGCACGACGAGCGCCAGCTTCAGTGAGTTTGGCGCATGCGGCCTCAACGGCGGTGATACTTCCAGAGATAACTAGCTGCCCCGGGCAATTGTAATTTGCCGCCACAACGGTTCCTGGCGTTTCTTGGCAAATTTGTTCCACTACAGCATCTTCTAATCCTAGTACGGCGGCCATGGTTGAGGGTTCTATGGCACAGGCCTTTTGCATGGCTTGAGCTCTTTGGAAAACGAGCTTTAGCCCATCCTCAAAACTGAGTGTTTTATTGGCTACGAGAGCTGAAAATTCCCCTAATGAGTGTCCTGCAACCATGTCCGGCTGAAAGGCATCGCCTAAGACCTGGGCTAATATTGTGGCGTGCAAAAAGACAGCAGGTTGGGTAACCTCAGTTTGTTTTAAATCCTCTGCAGAACCTTCAAACATAATCTTGGTTATGTCAAAGTCTAAGATGTCGTTCGCTTGTTCAAAAAGAGATTTAGCCAAGGGTGATTGCTCGTAAAGTTCTTTGCCCATTCCAGTAAATTGGGCCCCTTGTCCGGGAAATACGTATGCTTTCATAGATATTATTTTTATATGCTGTTTTGGGCTCTAATGATTTTATTCAACCTTGTTTTTGGGTTCTTTTCGGTGGTAGGTTTTATAGATAAAGGCGTGATCATGACGCTCATCTTTTTCATGCCTTACACTAGAGACACAATCCCAAAGTTCATGATCGAGCTCGGGAAAAAAAGTGTCACAATCAAAATGGCCCTCGATGTGAGTGATTTCGAGGCAATCTGCCCACTCCATTCCCAGACGATAAATTTCGCCTCCTCCAATGATAAAGGGTTGCGGATCCTCTTTGGTGTGCGATAATGCTTCGGCCATAGTTTGAACCACCAATACACCTTCTGGAACCGCATAATCAGAGTTTCTCGTAATGACGATATGTTTGCGATTTGGAAGTAGCCGAGGAAAGGACTCAAAGGTTTTACGTCCCATAATGATACAATGGCCGGTGGTGAGCGATTTAAATCGTTTAAAATCGTCTGGTAAATGCCAAACCAAATCGTTGTCCTTGCCCAGCTCGTGGTTTGCGCCAATGGCGGCAATCATTGTGACCATATCCTTTTTTCGTGTCCGTTATAATTCCTTAGGCCAGAGGCTTATTTCCCTGTTTTAAAATCAAAAGGAACGGTATATTGAATGGCTTTTGGTTTGCCGGCATACATTCCTGGGCGCACCATTTTGGGAATTAAGCTGATATTACGGCGTGCTTCTTCCTGTAACGATGGAGCCCCACCGCTCACATTTTTTATTTCTACCATACCTTCGGTATTGATAATGAACTCAACGGTTACGCGCCCTTGGGTATTGCTTTTATAAGCATCGGCAGGATATTTGAAATTTTTAACCACATGTTGGGTTAGCTTTTGGGTAAAGCATTTTTGAAGCCCGGCCCCAGATTGGTCCTCGCATCCAGCCCAAACGGGGGCGATTTCTTTTAAGGTGACTTTATTTTTATCTACGCTGCCCCATTCTTGTGCCATTAATATGTTGGTCAGTAGCAGTAAAAAGCTGGTAATAATATATTTTTTCATGGATTAGGTATTTGCTTTGTTTTTAAAAGGATTAAATAGCCACAGCGCCTTTAATGTGCGGATGTGGGTCGTAATCCGTAAGGGTGAAATCTTCAAAAGTGAAGTCAAAAATATCCTTTATTTCTGGATTCAATATCATTTTGGGTAACGGACGAGGTTCACGAGACAATTGAAGTTCGAGTTGCTCCAAATGGTTACTGTAAATATGCGCATCGCCAAATGTATGGACAAAGTCTCCAGGAGCATAACCGCAAACTTGGGCCATCATCATGGTTAAAAGAGCATAAGAAGCAATATTAAAGGGAACGCCTAGAAAGATATCGGCACTGCGCTGATAGAGCTGGCAGGAGAGTTTCCCGTCCGCAACGTAAAATTGGAAAAAAGCATGACAGGGCGGCAGGGCAGCTTTTCCTTGAGCCACGTTATCGGCAAACGACTGTTTGGTGTCCGGGAGCACCGAAGGATTCCAAGCGCTGACCAGCATGCGTCGGCTGTCAGGATTATTTTTTAAGGTATCAATGACCTCTTTTATTTGATCGATCTCTTCGCTGTTCCAATTGCGCCATTGGTGACCATAAACGGGACCAAGATTGCCTTGAGCATCCGCCCATTCATTCCATATACGCACGCCGTTTTCCTGCAAATAAGCGATATTGGTGTCGCCTTTTAAGAACCATAATAACTCATAAATTATGGACTTTAGGTGTAGTTTTTTGGTCGTAACCATCGGAAAGCCCTCACTCAGGTCAAAACGCATTTGATAACCAAAAACACTTTTGGTTCCGGTCCCTGTGCGGTCTTCTTTCACTGCACCGTGTTCCAAGACATGGCGCACTAAGTCGTGGTATTGTTTCATTTATCTTACAGCTTCAGATTACGGTAAAAATAAAAAACATAATTTCTCATGGATTCAGAGAAAGCGCACTTTTATCAATAGTTATTAACGGCAAATTCGGCTTGAAGATTCATGGATCATCATTAATGACTTCGGCATTATTTGACTAATTATCCGATAAGCATTCCGGCAATAGTTGCGGTCATCAAGGCAGCTATAGTTCCTCCTATCAGGGCCTTGATTCCAAATTTGGCCAAATTAGATTGTTGGCTCGGGGCAAGACCACCAATACCCCCGATTTGAATGCCAATCGAGGCAAAATTAGCGAAACCACAGAGGGAATATGTCGCGATGACTATAGATCGATTTGAGGTTAATAGCCCACTGTTTTTAAGGTCAGACAAGGAAGCGTAAGCGAAAAACTCATTGAGTATTGTTTTCTCCCCTAGCAATTGACCTACACTAATAATATCGGCCGCAGGAACACCGATTATCCAGGCCACTGGAGCGAATAAATTACCCAAGATATACTGTAGTGAAAGACCCGTGTATCGCCCTGCTGTTTGTTGGTTGATTTGCTCGTTAAGGCCGGTTGGTCCACCGATCCAGTCTACGGTAATCCAGTTAAACACCGCGATCAATGCGGTAAACACCAGCAGCATCGCACCGACATTAATGGCCAATTTCAGCCCGTCTGTAGTTCCTCGTGCAATGGCATCTAGGACATTGGTCCCGATTTTTTCTCTCGAGACATCGAGTGTACGATCCACGGTTTCGGTTTCGGGGTAAAGCATTTTGGCAATTACGATTGCCGCAGGGGCAGACATAATTGAGGCGGTCAGCAGATGTTTTGCGAAATAAATTTTCTCAGCCTCGCTCGAACCCCCTAAAAAAGCGATATACGCAGCCAGAACGCCACCGGCAATGGTGGCCATTCCTCCGACCATTAGACACATGAGCTCGCTTTTGGTCATTTTGTCCAAATACGGCTTGACCACAAGAGGCGCCTCGGTTTGACCGATAAAAATATTGGCCGCTGCAGCGAGACTTTCCGCTCCAGATAGGCGCATTGTTCGGCTCATGATCCAAGCAAAAACCTTTATGACTCTTTGAATGATTCCAAAATAGTAGAGCACCGAGGTAAAGGCAGAAAAGAAGACAACGGTCGGCAACACTTTAAAAGCGAAAATATAACCGAAGGTGTCTTGATTGTTGACCAGTCCACCAAAGAGGAATTCAGCGCCTTTTTCACTGAAATTTAAAAAGGTAACCACTTGCTGAGACAGCCAGTCAAAACTTTGAGCGACGCGATCTACTTTTAAGACCAGCACAGCAAACACGACTTGAAGGAGCAAACCAGTTCCCACCAAACGCCAATCAATGCGTCTGCGATTACTGCTCAGTAAAAATCCGACAAGCACCAAAAAGGAAAGTCCTAGGAGCCCACGCCCCAGGCTCTCAAGGCTAATGCTCAGGCCCTCGCTTACCGCAGCGGCAGGTGTATTTGAACTTGACTGGGCATTTGATTCATCGATTGACACAATAGGAGAGGGGATGCTTTTGGCGATAAATTGATAGATTACCCCGGACTCCTTGAGTGAAAGTGTGTCTTGATTGATCTGTAGC
>RFXU01000006.1 GCA_009921505.1 Flavobacteriaceae bacterium | reverse complement strand
TCACTGAGATTGACCAATAGAATAGGGTTGTCGTTTGTGGTCCCGCCGGAAATGAAGTTTTCATCATTCATAAAGAGCTCTATTTCAGGGCCCACATTATCTTGAGGAGCATTTTCGTCAAGCCCCCCGACCAAGACATTTAAATTGTATCCCGCCTGATCTTCAAAAGCACCAGCGCGCTTTGCATAAAAACTCACTTTACCCGAGCCAACAGGCACCTGAATATCTCTTGGAACAATAAATTCTACATCAAAGGATCCTTGATTCACTGTGGCCTGTCCATTAAATAGGACCTCCCCTAATGTGGTGAAATCCATCAACAATAAATTCGTCGTATTCCCATCGCCATCGTAGTCCGTGCCATTATCGCGAATACCATCATTCCCTAAAGTTGAGCGCTGTAGCTCTTTGTCAAAAACCTTGACCTGAAGAATTCCACTGTAGTTTGGCATTGCATTGCCCTCTGGATCTAAAACAAGTCCGCTGAGTTTAACCCGACTCAGTGCTTTTAAGGTATCGTTTGCCAAACCTAAAGGTGCATCGTTTATAGCCGTTAATCGGATTTGCTTTTTCGGAAAAGCCAAGTGCATGGCTGGATCTCCAATGTAAAAAATAACCCTCTTGTTGTTCGACCCAATAAGGTTTTTAGTAAGTCTAAGGGCTTCCGCCGGGGCTGGAGGTGTATCCTGACCGAAACCAAAAAGATATTCAGACAATAAAGTATTAAAATCTACGCCCAAGGTTACACTTACTGATCGGGTGGTGGTGATTAATGACCCTGCACCGCCTTGCTCATTCCAAAATGTAAGTTCTCCCGCGGTAACCCTTAACGGATTATCAAACTTCGAAAACTCGCAAGTCACGGTAACGAAACAAGGCAATCGCTGCTCATTACGCAATTCTTGGGCAGTTTCTTTGGTGTAAATAAACTCTTTTGCCAGGCCATCTTCTCCACCATGACCAAAATAATTAACAATTAACGCGCCTACTTCAATGGCATTTTCTATGGCTTCACGGGCCTCAGGATAGCGATTTCCTCCCGCCGAAGTTTCCTGTTGGTAGGCATCTGTGTGTATCTTTTTTACATTGATAAAGGGTTTCTCAAAACTCACGCGATCTGCAATAGAATCAAGGGTAACTTCCAAAGCACGATACTCCCATCCTATGTCTACATCATCCGAAATGATGACGAAATTATTTCTCCAAGATCCGTAAGAGGCCTCGTCATTATAGGATATTATTTTTGAGACAATACGCTGCGCTTGACCCGGATCATCGACTAAGATGCGCCCGACGGCAACATCCAAAGAATGCGCCGAAGACATCGTCCCTTCGTCAGGATCCATCATCCCAAAAAAATCATCCGACATGAATGAGTTGAATGTATCCACACTAGAAAGGGTATGGTAGGTGGGCACCATATTATTGTTCCCGGATAAGCGGTCCTTAAAATCAACTGAGGTGTCCCCAAACAAACACAGGTATTTAATTCGCTCCTGTGGAGCACTTGCGTTCTCATAGACGTAGCGAACGAGGTTTCGAATAGCCCCAATGTCTTGTTTACCAGAACTAAATTCAGTGTAAATATCTTCTGTGGCTAATACACGAACACTGAGATTTGAGCGCATTCTATGATGGCTGGCCAATTGCTCAGCTGCCGCCACTAAACTTCTTGGGCTTACAATAATGTAATCAATATCTTGAAAGCCACCTGGCCCGTTAAAAATAGTCCCTTTAATATTTTGATTGGCTACAGCAGAATTATCCGCACGTCTTGGTTCAAGAAAGTCTCCGGTCACCAAAGCCACGTATTTTACCTCGGTCCCCAGCATTGTTTTGAATGAAAAAACATCAGCTTGCTGATCATTTAACTTGTAATGCACAGTGTAAGGTGTCTCAATAGCCCATACTTCCTGAATGTTTTGCGCTTGACTTATTCTATACTGGCCTACACCACTACTGCTTGTCGCTTCTTGGTTAAAAAAGGTAAAACTCGACCCGGTTCCGCGCAAGGGCATGGTAGCGGTAACTTGAACATAATCTAAATAACCAACACTTGCTGGATTACCCGAATTATTATAATTGAGCGAAACGTTTATGCTCTCTCCTGAAAGTTGGAAGTCCTGAACAAAAGAATCCACACTAAGCAGGGTCGGATCGTTGATCGCATTAAAGGTCAAAGGGTCTACAGTGGTGCCATTGACATTGACTTGCAGACTTGTGGGGACTTCTGAAGCGGCAGCAGCACGTACTTTAACTTTTACGGGCTCAGAGGTAATTCTTCCGGGAAAATTAAAATTGTATTCCTGTTGATTTTGGATATCGAACCGGTCTCCAAACCATCGTCGCCCAACTTTAGCCGGCGAATACTCATCGCGTTCATGATATTTTAGCTCTTGGTATTGCTCAAAGATAACCTCCGTATTTGCTGAGGGTTCGACCATTGGCTCAATGCGTAGTCCAGGCAGGCCATCAGCGGTAATGTAGTAGTAGGCCTTTTCTGCGTAGGGATTAAAATGACTGTCATTTTCGGCATCATAACCCATAATCCCTTGACCGTAAAACAAAAGATAATCGCCAGAATCGATACGCCCATCTTCACCACCAACTACTTTTATAGGGATCTCAGGTATATCGAAAAATTGAGGATCACTATTGGCTAATGGCAATGGTTTACCACCATGTCCGTAGATTTTAAGTAAATCAGGGTTGATTGTGGCTGGATTCATGCCCAGACTGCTCAAAAATGATCGATCCAAACGATAAACACCGGTTTGATCAATTTCAAATTTATACCAACTTCCTTGAGACAAAACAGAATTGGTTACCACAGAGGCACGTGAGCCCATTTTTTGCGAGGTAAAACGATAATCCAGTTCAAAAGACTGAACTTTTTTAAGCCGACCATTTTGTCTCACAAAAGGATTGAAAAAGGCAGTGGTATACCACTGTTCGCGCGCTTTAGAAGAAACTAAATCAACCTCTAAAACTTCTGGCACTTGCCGCCCCTGGAGTTTCTTCTTGTCATCTGAACTCAATTCACCCCAAACCACACGGCTGACACGAACCGAAGTGGTATCCACGGGCAACTGATCCATCCATCGCTCATAATACATTGGCCCTTGCTCATCCCAACTTAAATTTAGAGACTGACCAATTTTGGTTTGCGTTTGACTCGGCTGAGATAATTTGGAATTTTTTGTCGCAGTAGACCAAGGTAAATTGATCTTTTTGGATTGCGCAAAAACTGCGGTTCCAATCAACAAAAACAACATCAAAAAGGCTTTTTTCCTCATCATTGGCATAACGCTTCAAATATAAGCTTAGTATAACAAGTTTGCACTTGTTTTTTCAAAAATACCCCCTGGGTAAAATAAATCCAAAGACCACGCGTTATCCCTTGGATCTCTTCGCTTAAGCACGATTTTGTAAATCGAAAAATAATATTGTGCTTTACGCGTTAATTAGTATATTGCGATCCCAATATTTTTACTTTTTTTAAGATACTATGAACGTCAACAAAAACTTTGGAATAAAGCTATGTGTATTGGTTTTGACTGCAACCTCGTTAGTCGGCTGTAGCAAATCACGTGATTATTCGAACAGTTCTCGAGCCACTGGTTGGGCCCTAAATTCAAAAGAAGGTGGTTTCCAGTATGATCCAAAAACAAGAGAACAAGAAACAGGCCCAGGGCTTGTTTTTGTAGAAGGCGGTACTTTTACCATGGGTCGAGTACAAGATGATCCAATGCACGACTGGAACAACAGCCCAGTGCAACAACACGTTCAATCGTTTTACATGGATGAAACTGAGGTGACCAACCTCATGTACTTAGAATATCTTGATTGGTTGAAAAATGTATTTCCTCCAACAAACGAAAACTTCAAAAACATCTACACAGGAGCCCTCCCAGACACATTGGTATGGCGCAACCGTTTAGGGTATAACGAAGTCATGACCAACAACTATTTACGCCACCCAGCCTATGCGAACTACCCAGTGGTCGGAGTGAGCTGGATTCAAGCTGTTGAATTTGCCAACTGGCGTACCGATCGAGTTAATGAATTAATTCTTGAACAAAATGGAGTGACTGCACGTGGCGCTCGATTTAATAATGAACCAGGTTCAGGGTTTAGCACTGAAACCTATTTAGCCGCACCAACCAAAGTCTATGGCGGCAATGATTCAATTACAAGAGGGGGTAAATATTCAGAAAACCTAGCGAGAAGAAGTCAAGACAGTACTCATCTTTATGTACAAAACAAAGACGGCTTCCTTCTTCCTGATTACAGATTACCCACCGAAGCTGAATGGGAATACGCTGCATTAGGACTTGTTGGCATTCGCGATTACAATATCTATCGCGGTAAAAAGAAATATCCTTGGGAAGGACAATACACGCGCTCTGCAGACCGACGCAGTCGCGGTGACCAATTGGCGAACTTCAAACAAGGTGATGGAGACTATGGTGGAATCGCAGGATGGAGTGACGATGGCGCAGACATCACTGCAGAAGTCGGATCATATGAGCCAAACGACTTTGGATTGTACGATATGGCTGGAAATGTTGCCGAGTGGGTGGCCGACGTCTATCGCCCCATTGTTGATGATGAATTTAATGACTTCAACTACTATCGCGGTAATATTTATACCAAAAATGCCATTGACTCAGACGGTAAAGTTATGGTGGTCCGTGTAGACTCAATTTTATACGATACACTCAGTAACGGTAAAATTGTCGCTCGTGATTTGCCGGGCGAAATTTACAAGGTTCCCGTAGACGAAAACGAAACTTACTTACGCACCAACTTCTCTGAAAGCGATAACCGTGATTTTAGAGATGGTGATAAGAAGTCGACACGTAACTATCAGTCCTTTGGTGGTGAAGACGACAATAAAGTTGCTGACGGGAAGAGAATGTATAATTCTCCTCAACATAAAGTAGAAACGGATGAAGAAGGAAATCTTGTTCGTGAATACGACAAATCTTCTAAAAGAACCTCGCTAGTGAATAACGAAGTACGTGTTTACAAAGGAGGCTCATGGAGAGATCGTGACTATTGGTTAGATCCGGCACAACGCCGCTACTTCCCGGAAGATATGGCAACAGACTACATCGGTTTCCGTTGTGCTATGTCTCGATTAGGAAGCAAAGCCAAAAAAGGTAAACGACCACGCAATAACTAATTCGTTATTCTCATATCTCATTAAAACCCTTTAACCGTTGTTGAAGGGTTTTTTTATATCTTTATTTACATGATAAAAAGGGCTGAATTACCTCATATTTATGAATGCTTTTTACAAAGCTCTGAGGTGTGCACCGATACCCGTAAACTCACCGAAGGATGTTTTTTTGTCGCCCTTAAAGGGGATAATTTTGACGGCAACACATTTGCCGTATCAGCACTCGAAGCCGGTGCCGCTTTTGTACTAATGGATGACGCAAAACTTTACGCGGAAATATCCTCAAACCCCTACTTTGAGCGCCTTTTACTGGTAAAAGATACACTCAAATCTTTACAAGACTTAGCGACCTATCATAGAGAAAAATTAGACCTACCGATACTGGCTTTGACCGGGAGTAATGGTAAAACGACCACCAAAGAATTATTGCACGCCACTTTATCTCAAAAATTTAATTGTTTGGCGACCATAGGCAATTTAAACAATCATATAGGTGTTCCCTTAACACTACTGCGCATGACTCAAAATACTGAATTGGGGATTGTGGAAATGGGCGCTAATCATCAAGGAGAAATTGCATTTTTATGTAAAATTGCCAAGCCTAACTATGGTTATATTACCAATTTTGGTAAAGCCCACCTAGAAGGATTTGGTGGAGTTGAAGGGGTAATCAAAGGTAAGTCTGAATTGATTGACTACCTGAATCAAACAAACGGAAGAATGTTTGTACAGTCCACAGACCATGAGCAAATACAACGCACCAAGGATATGCCGTGTACCGTTTTAAATGTAAATCAGCATTGGGCAATTTACTCAGAACACAGCGCTACTCAGGCGCATTCTCAAAGCACTGCTTCTCAAGACACCTTGGCACTATCAGGAACATTGGGCGCAATTCACACACAACTCATTGGGAACTACAACACCCCCAATGTCATTGCCGCGGTAGAAATCGCCCAATATTTTGATGTCTCTTGGGAAAAAATAAAATCGGCCTTGGAACAATACACCCCAAGGATGAACCGCTCTCAAGGAATGAAACGTGGTTCCTATAATTTAATTATGGATGCTTATAACGCCAATCCATCAAGCATGCAACTTGCCCTAGATCACTTCGCGCAAACGGGTGGCAGCGGATCTAAAGCGGTAATTTTAGGCGACATGTTTGAACTTGGACAAGAGGCCGCACTAGAGCATCAAACAATCGTTAATCAGGCCGAACTGCTGGACTTTGATGAGATTTACTTGGCCGGGGTAAACTTCAGTCAGACGAAGTTTAATCCCGCAAAAACAACTTGTTTTAAAGACTACAATTCGTTGGAGCAATACTTATTGAGTCACCCCCCAAAACATACGAGTATTCTGGTTAAAGGATCTCGAGGCATGGCCTTAGAGAGATTATTGAATACAGTATTTACGGAGTAATTCACTCGATACGTGGAGGTAATAAAGACCCCTTGATGTCTTTATCCGCTCTGTGGATGATCAATGGATATTCGCAAGCAATGAGCACCAACAATACTGAAGCAAAGTCCAAATAAAAAAATCCCAGCACCGATGAGGTACTGGGATTTTTCTTTATGTGGGTCATACTGGATTCGAACCAGTGACTTCTACCCTGTCAAGGTAACACTCTGAACCAACTGAGTTAATGACCCTTTTAGCGATCTCAAAAGTAATTAAAATCGAGGTTTTAAAAAACATCTGAGTGCACTTGAACAAAAAATCCTGATGGATACATCAGGATTTTTGCTGTGGGCGCTGAGGGATTCGAACCCCCGACCCCCTCGGTGTAAACGAGGTGCTCTGAACCAACTGAGCTAAGCGCCCCGACATGATTGTCTTCACAACCAAAGCGGCTGCAAATATAAATTAGTTTTTATAATGGCCCAACAAAAAATCATAAAAAACTACAAAACCTCAGCGACCACAAAGGTGCTGCCCCCAACATAAATAACATCCTCGTTTGTAGCCATCGATTGTGCCGCACTGAGCGCCTTATTGACTGAATCAAACGTTTGCGCTTTAAGCCCTATTCTTGTGCCCAAATCTTCGAGTTTACTCGCCTCTATGGCCCGCGGATTATGCGCAGCACAGAAGTAATAGATCCCCGCTTTGGGAAGGAGTTTAAAAATATCCTCTAAAGCCTTATCGGCGACAAATCCCAAAACAAGATGCAACCGCGGCGCATTTAAGTCGTTCAATTGGCGCATGGTAGAGGTCAGCCCATCGGCATTGTGGGCCGTATCACAAATAATTAACGGCCTCTGCCCAATGGTCTGCCATCGCCCCATGAGCCCTGTGCTTTTCTGAACTTGAGAGAATCCAAGAGCAATATGTTGCTCACTGATATAAAAACCCCGTGTTTTTAAAACCTCTAATGCTGTGAGTACTGTTTTTTGATTAAACTGCTGGTAAGCCCCCTTAAGATCACATTCATATGTTTCATAGGCGTGATCCTGCGCAATGATTAACGGGGCTTCTAACTCCGTGGAAATCGATTGAAAAACTTCAAGAGTCTGCTCAGTATACTGACCGATGACCACTGGAATTTTACGTTTTATTATTCCCGCTTTTTCTCGAGCAATCGCCTGATGAGTATCCCCGAGAAATTGCATATGATCTAATCCAATATTGGTGATCACACTCAAAATAGGAACGATCACATTGGTGCTGTCCAAACGACCCCCCATCCCCGTTTCGATAATGGCGACATCCACTTTGGAGCGGTTAAAATAATCAAACGCCAAGCCGACAGTCATTTCAAAAAACGATAAACCCATTTCTTTGAATATTGCGGCATGATCTTGAACAAAATCAAGCACTTCCGATTCCGCAATGGGCACACCATTAATTCGGATACGCTCCCGAAAATCCTTGAGGTGTGGGGAAGTATAGAGTCCCACACGAAAACCAGCCGCTTGAAGGACCGAGGCGAGCATATGTGAGGTAGAGCCTTTGCCATTAGTGCCTGCCACATGAATCGACTTAAAGCCGCGCTCAGGATTTTTCAAATAAGCCATTAAACGCTCTGTTCGCTCCAAGCCTGGTTTATAGGCAGCAGCGCCCTGTCGCTGGTATTGAGGCAACTGCAAAAATAGCCATTGCACAGCAGCATCATAAGTTGTAAAAACTTGACTCATAGTGATTTTAGCGAAATCTATCTACACCCTATCGAATAATGAGCTTTTTAGAAACACCCCCTTCTGGGGTGACATAATGAATAAAATACAAACCAGGAACAATACCTTCAAGGTCAAGACCACATTCTAGAGCAGGACAGGAAAATTGACGCATCATTTGTCCTTGGGCGTTATACAAAGCCACTTGTGGGTTATTTAAACGCTGAATTAGGGTCAAATTTACCTTGCCGTTTGCAGGGTTTGGCCAAAGTCGTCCTGGACTACTCGTGGGCAAAATGTTTGAATTCAATATGATTTCATTCAAAGCGAGGCGGTACGCCGAGCGGCCATAAGTCGCAATAAACAATTCCTGAGTCCCCTGATGAATGTGCATATCATTGACTATTACCGCTGGAAGGTTGGACCCTAATGAATTCCAAGTCACTCCACCGTCACCGGAGCCAAAAACACCGATATCCGTTCCCACGAATATGCGGCCCTGATTATCCTGAACAATATCATTAACGGGCACATCGGGCAGGCCGCTCGAGATGTCAATCCAGTTTTGACCATTGTCATAGCTCTTATAAACATGACCTTCATCAGTACCATAGCGATAACCCGAAAGAGTCACAAATAAAGTCCCTGGATGGGTCACAGAATGCAATACTTTAGTCACCCAGCGCGCGGGTAAATTCTCTGAGAGTAATTCCCAGGTTTCGCCAGTATCTAGGGTCATCCAAACATTACCATCATCGGTACCTGCAAGAATTTTTTCCGAATTAAAAGGAGAAACATCTAAGGCCACCACCGTGCCATAATTTAGGTTCCCCCCTCCAGGGCCATTGGTTAAATCACCACTAATGGCCGTCCATAAGCCCGCGCCATTTTCAGTGCGATATACACGCTGGGTGGCGGTGTACATGACTTGAGCATTTTGTGGATCAAAAACAATTGGCGTATCCCAATTCTTGCGATCAGCTCCTGATATACCTGCAGTTGCACCATTAAAACTCGCTCCATTGTTGGTGGATTTTCCAATGTTACCATATTGGTATTGGGCAAAAATGACATTAGAATTATTAGGATCAACCAAGGGCTGGAATCCATCTCCACCGTAAATAATTTGGTAATCATCTGGTCCACCTGTTAGGGTTCGATGGGTACTATTATCCTGAGCCCCCAGATAAATTCCGTTAGCATTTGAGGGATCGACATAACAACGATAAAGTTGTGTGATCGGCAATTGCTCGTCTTTAGTCCAAGTGCTACCCCCATCAGGACTAAAATAAACACCGCCGTCATTTCCAAGCACTAAGTTATTAGGATCGCTAGGATCAAAAGCCAAAGCATGTTGGTCCACATGGACATTGTTAAAAACATTGAACCAGTTACTGCCCCCGTCGGTCGACTTTTGCACTTGAAAATCCACATTATAAATGGTATTCTCATCAGTGGGATCAATTACAATACCCCGAAACCACCAGTGAAAACCAACGTTATTCAAAGCGCTTGAATTTATTGCAGTCCATGAATCCCCGCCGTCATCAGTGCGATAAACTCCTTGTATATTTCCTGTGGCATCAGCATAACGGGCATACAATACCTCCGGATTTGACGGAGCAATCGCAATACTGATACGTCCTTTTTGATTGGCCGCAGTAGGTAATCCACTGGTCAATTCAGTCCAACTGTCTCCACCATCAAGTGAACGATAAAGCCCTGAGGTCATCCCCCCATATGAACGATACTGTGGACGACGTACCCTCTGCCAGGCTGCGGCATAAATAATTTGTCCATTATTAGGATGAATTGCCATATCAACGACTCCCGTGGAATCACTCACAAAAAGAGATTGAGTCCAAGTATCGCCTCCATCTTGACTGCGGTACACCCCTCGGTTGGCATCATTTCTAAACAAAGGTCCCATGGCCCCGACAAAAATGTTTTGCGCATTATTTGGATCGATCAGGACTTTACCAATATTGCCCACCTCTGACAGTCCTTTATTAATCCAGCTTTGACCGCTGTTTTCTGAGAAATAGACACCGTCCCCGTCATAAGCCAAAGAACCACCTCCAGCATTGACCTCTCCGGTACCCACCCAAATGTGATTTGAGTTATTTGGATCAATAGCGATATCTCCGATAGATAAGGAGTTTAATCCATCAAAAACCGGCACCCAATCCACCCCAGCATTGGTGGTTTTAAATATACCTCCTGAAGCTGCAGCTACATAATACTCCTGAGCGCTAACCATTTCAATGTCGCTTATTCGACCACCGATATTAAAAGGCCCCACAGCAGTCCAGTTACCTCCTATAACATTCATTGAACCCTTTTGCAGGACCGCTTCTCGCTGTGCTTGGGGATCAAGTCGTCCTGTGGGAAAAGCGCGCTGCATAAACATCCAGTCATTAGGCTTTAATTCAGGAGAATCAGTAACCTTGGTGTTTCTAACGTCATTGTAATCGGTACAACTCGAAAAGAAAAGTAAAGTCAAAAGAGTAAATAAATAGCGCATAAAATAAGTTTATGCACTAAAGATAATTCATTTACCTCATTGATTAGGGTGCATTTTATTGCGACAACCTGAAAACATAAATAATTTTCCCGATTTGCCGCGATGGCGCTTTTTGGTCAGGATTAAATTGCGTGGCTAAAGCAGCACGACGTGCCGGATCTAAAAGACAAGGAGCATTATTGGTTGTTCCTCGTACCCCCGGCATGGCCGTAACCACCTCACCTCTTTGATTGACCTCGATACTCACTACAACACGTCCCGCTTGATTGCAATCTTGAACAATAATCTCTTTATACAGGGCGCGGCGCCCACCGAGTAAATAATTACCATCTCCATCAAGTCCAATTCCAAGATTATAAGGACTTTCAGAAAGAGGACTTCCATCAGGGGCCCCACGGGTCATTTCATTGTCCTGGGCTGCTGGATCGGCACTGGTATCTTGGTTATTCTGGTTATTTGGTATTGAGGTACTTTGCCCCCCCAAAATACGTTTAAGGGCCTCAGCGGTGGCAGCATCTGGCTTGGGTTCCTGCTGTGTAACTACGGAAGTCTCAGAATTCTCAGCGACCAAAAGTTCCTCTTCTGCGGGTGTTATCTCTTCTGTAGATTCTTGCAGCTGGGTCTCTGATAGGGTTGATTCGACTTCGGTGTTGTCTGGGGCAGCACTTTCTTCTTCCACGATTTGCTCAGTAGGTTCACTTACGGACTCCTCTTGTTGGGTTGACGATTCAGTACTTTGGACAGAATTACTTGAATTTTGACTCGTCGTACCCTCCGGAGTGCCAAGCGCAATAATAATCCCACGCTCTAGTGGCGGGTCATAATGACGCAAGCCAAAGAAGAGTAAGATCAGCAACAAACCAATACCGATGAGTATCGTTTTGAAGGCGCCTTTGCGTTGATGAATATCCAAGGCTACCGACATCTTACTTAGGATTTACAGCCAAAACAACTTGATAATTTCTTCGATTGGCCAAATCCATAACATAGACGACCTGTTCGATCGGGACCCCCTGCTCTGCTCTCAAAATCACTGTAGGTTTTGAAGCTGAATTGAGCGCTTGACTCAAAGCAGATTCAAGTTGACCTTTGGCAATGCGTTCTTTATTTATAAAAAATGCACCCTCTTTGGTGATGCTCACGGATGCCTGATGCTGATTTGTTGATTTACCTTTGGCCTCAGGCAAAAGCAAATCAAGCGCATTTGGTGTAATGGCCGGTGATGTCAATAGAAAAAAGACCAAAAGCAGAAAGACAATATCTGTCATACTGCTCATACTAAAAGTCGCACTGACTTTATTGCGTCCGCGCAAATTCATTAGGCCGGTTCGTTTAGTAGGTCGATAAAATCAACGGCAGTTGCCTCCATTTGATGAACCACTTTATCTGTTTTAACAACCAAATGATTATACGCCATATAAGCAACAATACCCACAATAAGTCCAGCTACGGTGGTGGTCATAGCCGTGTAAATACCTTCTGCTAAGGCACCCATTTCCGCTTGACCACTGCTGTTGGCTAATTCATGAAAGGCCAAAACCATGCCGATTACAGTCCCTAAGAATCCAATCATTGGGGCTGCCCCCGAGATTGTTGCCAATACACTGACGTTTTTCTCTAAGGCATATACTTCAAGACGTCCGGCGTTTTCTATAGCCGAGTTTATGTCCTCAAGAGGATGCCCAATTCTGGAGATTCCCTTTTCAGTCAATCGCGCAACGGGAGTATGATGTTGACGACAAAGCGCCTTTGCTTGATCCGGTTTTCCAGAAAGGATAAACGTTCTGATCTGACTCATAAAATTTGGGTCTGTTTTACCAGCAGCCTTAATTGCTGACAGACGTTCAAAATAGATATAAAGAGCCACCAGTAAAAGGACAAACAATAACCCAATAATGATTTGACCACCAAGATCTCCACTTAAGATAAGCTCCATGAGGGATAAGGTTTGTTCTGTCACCTCCTGGTCCACAGAGATATCGTTTTGTAGACTAAGCAACAATAGCATCATTAACTTCATAAAAAATCTTTCTAAGAGAACGCTTTGCTCTCGGTGAAATTGTTAGACGTGATGAAAAAGAACGCGCTCGATAAATAAAAACAAACCAGCGCCAGCAATAAACCCAACAAACGCTAACCAGGCTACTTTCTTCAAATACCAGATGAAATTAATACGTTCCATCCCCATAGCGGCCACTCCCGCAGCAGAGCCAATGATGAGCATACTTCCTCCAGTTCCTGCAGCATAGGCAATAAAATGCCAAAGGACAGAGTCCATTGGTGCATCATACATTCCTATTGACGCCGCCACAAGTGGGACGTTATCAATAACCGCAGAGAACATTCCTAGAAGAATTACGACGACGTCTTGATTTGGAATAGCCCCTTGAAGTGTTTCTGCCAAATAACGCAGCGTGCCCACAGATTCACCGCTTTCGGTCGCGCCGTATACCAAAGACTCCAAGCCTGCGACAGCCATAAGGATCCCTAGGAAAAATAAAATACTGGACAACTCGATTCTTGATAATGCTTTGTGGGCAGAATACAAATGACGGCGTTCTTTACTAAAGTCTTCCTCAGGATGGATATATTCTGAGACCAACCAAACAACTCCAACCGCTAACATCATACCGATGTAGGGCGGCAAATGCGTTAAAGTCTTGAATACCGGTACTGAAACAATCATTCCCAGGCCTAAATAAAGCATCGTCTTGCTGCTCAGTAATCGTTGAGCCTCTTGGCTATCGGCACTTGAGACCGTTATTTTTCCCTGAAAAGGCTTTAGGTAAGAGGCAATAAAAAAGGGTAAAACAAAACACAAAATTGACGGTAAGACGACAAATTCAATAAGCCCCCCGGCGGAAACTTTTTTGGCAATCCAGAGCATCGTGGTGGTCACATCGCCAATTGGGGACCAGGCGCCACCGGCATTGGCAGCAATAACCACTAATGACGCGTACCAGATGCGCTCATTTCTATCACTCAATAATTTGCGCAGCAGTGTCACCAGTACGATTGTAGCCGTCAGATTATCAATTATAGCCGATAATACAAAGGCCAAAACACCAATAATCCAGAGCAATGATTTCTTACTATCTGTTTTGACCGCGCCCTTGAGCACTTCGAAGCCCCGATGCAGGTCAATGATCTCAACAATAGTCATCGCCCCAATCAAGAAAATCAAAATTTCTGCCGTCTTGCCCAAATGGTGCAATAAGGTTTGTTCAAAACCGTGCATGGCGTGTTCTCCTCCTGTTAGGGCACTAAAAATTGAGCCTTCAGTATCGATCACTTCAAACCAACCAAGTCCAAAGCCAACAGCAAGTGTGCCCCAAATGAGGGCCGCCATAATTAATGCAGGTACTGTTTTATCCAAACGCAGTGGATGCTCCAACGTAATGGCCAAATAACCAATGACGAAAATGAGAATTATCAAAGATTCCATAGAAGTGTTTTATACATTAAATAAGTTGTTTCAGCGCAATTTCAAATGCTGTCGCGCTGATGTTTCGAGGATCAGGGTTTTGTTCATAAACCCTTTGAAGTGCCTTTTTAATGGTCTGAGATACGTCTTCAAAAATCGCATCATCAGTCATGGCGACACGCTTTTCCATAAAATAGGCGAAAACGCGGGCCATTCCACAATTACTGATAAAATCAGGGATTAGGCTAATTTGCTTGTCCGCTGCTTCCATAATGGGACCAAAAAAGATTTCACGGTCCGCAAAAGGAACATTGGCACCCGAGCTAACGACTTGCAAGCCAGAATCAATGAGTGATTGAATTTGCTCTTGGGTAATCAAACGTGATGCAGCACAAGGTGCAAAGACATCGGCTTGAATTGCCCAAATGCGCTGGTTAACTTCATCGAAACTTAAAAGATTCTCTCCCGCCAAGGCATTGCCATTTTTATTAAGAAAAAGGCTCTTAACCTGATCAAAGCTTAAACCTTCCTCATTAATCAATCCACCAGCCCGATCAATAATTCCTACGATAAGTGCTCCAGACTGGGCCAGATAATAAGCGGCAGCCGAAGCCACGTTGCCAAAACCTTGCACTATAGTACGCTTGCCTTGAAGTGTTCCCCCATAAATTTCATAATAATGACGTACTGCTTCAGAAACACCAAAACCGGTGATTAAATCGGCTACGGTGTATTTTCGGGTAACATCAGGAGAATATTCTGGATTTTCAACGACTTTGATCACCCCTTGGCGCAGTTGACCGATTCGATTAATCTTATCGGCCTCACTCGGACTAAAGTGCCCGTTAAAAACACCTTCTTGTGGATGCCAAACCCCGCTTTCTTCAGTGATTGGAATAACCTCATGAATTTCATCGACATTCATATCGCCCCCAGTACCGTAGTACGATTTCAGTAAGGGAGATACCGCACGATACCAACGCTGCAGGACCCCTTTTTTCCGCGGGTCATTGGGATCAAAATTTATTCCTGATTTTGCCCCACCAATTGCAGGACCTGATACGGTAAACTTAACCTCCATAGTTTTGGCCAAACTCAAAACTTCATTTTGATCGAGCCCGACGCGCATGCGGGTTCCCCCTCCTGCCGCACCACCTCTCAAACTATTGATTACGGTCCAACCTTCGGCCTCGGTTTCAGCGTCTTTCCAATGAAAAACAATTTCTGGTGATTTATCTTCGAATTTCTTAAGCAATTCCCTCATGGATCGCAATGGTATTTGGTCGTTAGAAGATCGGTCTTTAGAAATAATTTTAAGCCGAATCCATTTCTCACAAATATAGAAAAATGACAGGGCCTAGAATTAAATTAAGGTAAAATTTCTGACCCTTTAGCCTTGAATTATTCCACACCCGTCGATGAACTAAAAGAAGTTAAAATGGTGGCTTTACGCACCTACGGGCCAACTGGGTTCCAGATAACACCACTACTGTGATCTCGAACGGCACCAGTTACGGAAGCCAGACAATTTACTTCTTCTCTATAGCGCAAAACACCGAGCAAACCAAAAATGAGCGCTTCCTTATAATTGATTAAATCCCTGTTTGGAACAAAAAATTTTAACGGGGCTGCCTCATTGAGCCCTTCCAAAATAAAGCCGTTGAATGCTCCACCTCCCGTAAGTAACACACGGTCAAATTTTATGGTACTTGTTTGAATTTGGTGGACCATATGATGTGCCGCGGTGGCCAACCAATCTTGAGGCTTAAGATTAAAGTGCTCATATAGCGGATAAAAATTAGACTGAACCCATTCAGCACCTAAGGATTTGGGTGGAGTTAAATGGTAATATTCAAGAGCATTGAGCTGTTTGAGCAAGTCCGGTTGAATCGAGCCAAGTCGCGCATAATTACCATTTTCGTCAAAATCGGACCCGAGCTTTTTTGACCAATAATTTAAAACAATATTAAAAGGACATAAATCATAAGCGATGGTCGGCCCCTCCGAATGTTGATATGAAATATTCGCAAAACCGCCCAAATTAATACAGGCATCAAATTCATGAAACAATAATTGATCCCCAATAGGCACCAAGGGAGCGCCTTGTCCTTTTAGAGCGACATCTTGAGTTCGAAAATCACAAACCACAGGACATGGCAACCCTTGAGCAATGGATTGTAAATTGCCGATTTGCCAGGTAATTCCTTTTTGAGGTTTATGCCAAACCGTGTGTCCATGGCTGCAAATCAAATCGAGCTCTGATATTTTAAACTCATGAATAAAATCTAAAATAGTGCGATTAAGAAGTGATGTATAGGCTAAATCCAAATCCTGTACGGCTGTTTTATCGAGGGTTACCGCAGCAGACAAACGGCTATGCCAAAGCGAATTATAGGGAATGGTTTGCGCTTTAATTATGGAATAACCCCATCGATTATTCTCGGTGACCGTCAATTCACAATAGGCTAAATCAATCCCATCGCATGACGTTCCGCTCATGAGGCCAATAACATTATATTTCGCTTTTTTCATCCTGTTAAATTTAAAGGCTTTTATTGACATTAAAGTCACAATCCAATATCTTTGCGCTCTAACGAAAACGTTTTAGGCTAGGTTCTAGCTCCCCAAAAAACAACTATACCATGGACTTTAAATTATCTGAAGAACACCTAATGATTCGGGATGCTGCTCGAGAATTTGCCCAAATCGAACTCCTTCCTGGGGTTATTGAACGGGATAACTTGCAACAATTCCCCGCAGAACAAGTAAAAAAAATGGGGGAAATGGGTTTTCTCGGCATGATGGTAGACCCCGCTTATGGGGGCGGTGGCATGGACACTCTATCTTATGTTCTGGTTATGGAAGAGCTCAGTAAAATTGATGCCTCTTCCTCGGTAATTGTCTCCGTAAATAACTCTTTAGTTTGTTATGGGATTCAGGCCTATGGTTCTGAAGCCCAAAAAGATAAATACCTAAGGCAACTCGCCACAGGAGAAGCCTTAGGGGCGTTCTGTTTGAGCGAACCCGAAGCAGGTAGTGACGCCACGTCTCAAAAGACCACGGCTATTGATCACGGTGATCATTACCTACTCAATGGCACAAAAAACTGGATCACTAACGGGGGCTCTGCTGACTATTATATCGTCATTGCCCAAACAGATAAAGAAAAAGGCCATCGCGGAATCAATGCCTTTATCGTTGAAAAAGGTATGGACGGATTTTCTGTAGGACCAAAAGAAGATAAACTGGGCATTCGCGGAAGCGACACCCATAGCTTAATGTTTCACAATGTAAAGGTGCCCAAAGAAAATCGCATTGGTGAAGACGGTTTCGGATTTAAATTTGCCATGAAAACCTTGAGTGGTGGACGTATCGGTATTGCCGCACAAGCACTTGGCATCGCCTCTGGAGCCTACGAACTCGCCAGGGACTATTCTAAAATCCGCACCGCTTTCGGCAAGGAAATCTACAAGCATCAAGCGATCTCATTTAAATTAGCGGACATGTATACCCAAATCGAGGCGGCAAGACATTTGGTCTTCAAAGCCGCTTGGGAAAAAGACAATGGAATAAATTATGACCGCAGCAGTGCAGTAGCTAAACTCTACGCCAGTCAAGTCGCCATGGACACGACCATTGAAGCCGTCCAAGTACACGGAGGAAATGGATTTGTTAAAGAATATCATGTTGAGCGCCTTATGCGAGATGCTAAAATCACCCAGATATACGAAGGAACGAGTGAGATCCAAAAAGTCGTCATTTCTAGGGCCTTACTGGACGACTAAAATAACGTCTACAAGCGCTTTATTTAAAGAAATTCCAAACCAAACCGAAACGCAAGGAAGCGTCTCGATATGGAATCCCAGGAGCACTAAAATGATTGTTTGCCCCTTGAAACAATTGATTCATATGCTCGTATATCAAAAAGAGACGGGTTTGTCTGATTTTGGTTTGAAAAAAGAAATCCACCAGAGGAAATGCGCCTAGTGTCTCTGCAGATTGAACATAAAATTCAGCCAAAACCGGATCATAAGCCGGCAGATTGAATTCCGTGAAATATTTCAAACGCACACCGGTTTGAATTTTTGCGGCCTTTTTAAACCACTCATCTTCAAAAAATAAAGTTTGACGGGTGAGTAGATCGGGAACCGGCATCACCTCAGCCCCATTTAAAACATTTTGGTAAATGATCTCAGATTGATATCCCCATGGCCCCAAACGCCAGGTCTTATCATGATGGATTTTTAAGTGTTGCGCTTTTTGATCATACTGAATAGGCAGGGGATGTGCGCCGTTTTCATCTAAGCCAAAATAGGTGTAATTCTGTAATTCAGTAAAGCTTCCCTTGAGCGAGCCAACATAAGGAAAATGAAATTGTACCTCCAAACTTTGCGTTGTAACCGGCCCAAAATCATTAAACCAATTGTAAGCTTTATAATCGCTTTGATTCAAACGCATATTGACTGCCACGGGCCGGGAATTGCGCTCATATTTAGCCCCAAAACTATAGCTTTTCCCAAATGATTTTTGGGCGCCAAAATCAATATGACCAAATTCTTTTCCACTGGAAATACCTCGGGAAAAACTGCCGTCTAACTGCCAAGTATTCCATTGGCCTTGTAGCTCGAGACCGGTAACAAAAAAGCGATTGGAAATTTCCGATGGGATTACCCCGTTATTTAAATCCAAAAGGCGATCATAGCCGTAGCGCAAAGAAATGTGCGATAAATACGGTGTGATTTTAATCCCCGAGGGCAAATTCAAATGACCGTAGGCCTTAATTCTTGTATTAAACCCCGTCGCCTTAGTGTACAGATTATCTTCTTTATAGGCTTGACCAAAACCTTCAAAAGCTGCTTTTTGAGTATAGAGAAATGATTTTGCCTGATGCGCCGTTTCAAGTCCTACGGAGTGCAGTAATGAATTCTGATCTTCGGGATGAAACAAGTATTCTTGATGCGCAAAATAACCAGCACTATGAATCACATTTTGGGCATTTTCAAAATTTACATCCAAACGTCCGCGATCGTCGAATTCAGGATCTGCTGTGGTATACAGAAGCAAAGCAGATTCAGTGAGCCCGCCATTTTCTTGATTGAGTAACTCTTGATTTACCAAATGTGCCTTTAGCTGATAATGCTTGTCCCGCGATTCATAGAATACAGTTCCTCTAAAATCACCAGTACTGGTCAAAATATGTTGATATTGCCCCAAAGAGCGCACACCTTTGTAGGCCAAAGAAATATTTAAACCCTCAGAGACATTTGTTGTAAAAAAGGCATCGAGTTGCTGCCCTTGAACGAAGGCTGTCTTAAAGTATAACTCGGTCAATGGTGTTGGGACTCGATAATAATTTAAGTCTGCCGCGTTCAACTGTGTTTCCCGTCTAGCCCCCCCCGCAAAACTTGGAACATATGAAAAAGCTGGTCGCTGCAAGCTCAATCTATTGTGCGATTGACCAACATTAGCAAAGGGTAAAAGCTCCAGATCATCCCTGCGCAGATAATTAAACTTATTGAGTTTATGCAAACCCAAGGTCGTGTCTAAAGCAGTCGTGTCTCCACGCAAGCCAATGCGCTGATAAAGTCTTATTTCAGGCTTTTCATCACTCTGACTTTGGAATTTACTCGGCACACCTGAGGGGATTTGCGCGAGTAGATTTCCCGATAAACTAAGCAGAATCAGCAGATAAAAATATCGACTCATGGGTTTATTTTGCGCGGTAAAGTTACGGTATTTTAAAAGGAATTGTGTACTTTCCTTGTATGCTCAAACTCAAGATCAATCCCAATCTTTTGGAATGTGGCACCGATGAGGCTGGAAGGGGGTGCTTGGCCGGTCCAGTTACTGCAGCGGCTTGTATTTTGCCTGACGATTTTTCGCATCCCTTACTTAATGATTCTAAAAAACTCACCGAATCACAGAGAAACGATTTGCGCACCATTATTGAATCCTCCGCCATTGCCTGGGCTGTGGCCCACGTCACTGAATTAGAGATCGATTCGATGAATATTCTAAACGCCTCGATTGAGGCCATGCACCGCGCCATTATAAAACTCAATCCCACTCCTGAATTTATTGCCGTCGATGGCAACCGATTTAAACCTCTGGGAAAAATTCCCTTTCAATGCGTGATTAAAGGAGATGGAAAATACCAAAATATCGCGGCGGCTTCTATTTTGGCCAAAACAGAGCGTGATCGATACATGAAGCAACTTCATTTAGAATACCCTAAATACGATTGGCACCAAAATAAAGGTTATCCGACCGCCAAGCACCGCGACGCAATTGCTGAATTTGGGGATACGCCCCATCACAGAAAAACCTTTCGCTTACTCTCGAATCAATTAAGACTAAAATTATAATTCACAAGACTTGAACTCACTTAATCTTAAATCCAGAACTGAATCCCAATAAAGCCATTGACAATTAGTCGATCCTTTCTATTTTTGTATATGCAAAAAGCCCTTGTTTACCTTTATCTTTTATTGTTTTTCAGCCTGGTTGGATGCGACGACCATCAGAAAAGCAGCTTTGTTCCATGGCAATTGATCGACGCTGAAACCACCCATATTCTGTCGTTCAACAACACACCCATCGCGCTCCAGAACTTGAGGCAAACTCAAAGCGATATTTCTATTTTTTCATTGCCCAAATTGCCTCTGATTTTGGACAGTTTGGTAATTCGATTTAAGTCCGAGCAAGGCAATCTACTGTTTATAAATAATCCCGGACAAAATGCCGAACAGGGCAGCAGCACCCCATCAGATTACGTTTTGGTTTTGTCCTTAGTGGATTCTATTCGCTCAAGCCTTCCCAATGAAATTGTAATAGATTCGGATACGACATTTGTTTTTTCAGAAAATGAGTACTCCTTATTTAGCAACAAGAAAACACTGGCTTATAAAACTCAAATTTCACGGAATGAAGCCCCCAGTGCTCTTTCCAAAATGTTCGCGTTAAAGAAAGACAAACCTTTACTCGTTGGACAGAGATTTGATCACACATTAGGCAAATTCTCTCTTCAAGAGGATGCTTGGATCATTTTTGAACCACAGGCCAGTTCTGAAGACCAATCTGCCCATGGTGTGCTCCTTCCCTCAAAAAGCAATGATAAATCTGGCGAAAAACCGACCCTTTCCACTTACGACTTAGGTCAAAAACCGAGTGTTTTGAAGAGCCCAGAAATAGTACCCCTTAACGCTTCCTCTAGCTTAAGCTTGGCGCTAAATAATCCGCAATCGCTTTTATTGAAAATGCAATCCGTAGATTCTCTGCTTGTCCTTAGTCCCTTTATCGAGACCATAGATGAAGTCGGTTTAATAAAGTTCTCTAACACTCAGGCATTAGCGCTTAAGAGTCTTGACTTGAATATGAGTCTGAGCGCGCTAACCCAAGATTGGGTTGGTGACGAAAATTTTAGAGGGATTTCTGTAAAGTCCTTTGAGCCCCAGACTAATATGTTGAATCCTCTTCCGCTCATTTTTGAGGATATTGCTCAGATGAATCACGTATTTGTTTGGGAGGACTTCATAATCCTGACCCCCAGTCTTGATTCAGCTCAAGAATATATCGGCCAGTTGCAAAATAAAAACACATTAGCACAAAGCAGTGCATGGCAGGCTAGCGAAGCAGAGATGGCTCGTGAAGGCAATTTATTTTCGTGGACGGCCGACCCTCATAACAAACGATTTGAATGTTTTCAGCTCATAGAAGATCGAGGCTTCGCCCATGTAAATTATTTAATACAAGCTGGAGGCCAAAAAGTCGAAACTCAAACTCAGGGGCCACTCTTGAGAAGCATCACATTGGATGCCCCATTGGCCAAGGCCCCACAATTTTTTAGCAATCATAAATCAGGGGGTAAAAATATAGTCGTACAAGATGAAAATCATCGTCTCTATTTTATTGCCCCTAGCGGTAAGACGATTTGGTTTCGAGACTTAAACGAGCCCATATTGGGCGAGGTTCAAGAAGTCGATATTTTGCGTAATGGCAAAAAACAACTGGCTTTTACAACAGCTTCAAAATGGTATATCATTGATCGCAATGGTCGTGATGTAAGTTTATTCCCCAAAAGTTTTAAAGACCCCATCACACAACCACTGGCTATTTTTGACTATGATAATAATCGGAAATATCGTTTTGTGATTATTCAGAAACGCTCAGTATTAATGTATGATGCTCAGGGTAAGCGGGTCAAGGGATTTTCCTTTGACAAAGCACCAGCTGTAGTAAGCCACCCCCCAAAACACATAAGAATCGGCACCAAAGATTATCTTTTGTTTTTGCTTGAAAACGGACAGCTTCAAATCTTAAATCGTACCGGAAAAGTTCGAATCCCCGTAACGGAACAATTTGACTTTGGTTCAGAATTACCCCTTAAGCACGAAGGAAAGATTGTTTTTTGGACCCAAGAAGGCAGTCAGATTCAAATTAGTCCAGAGGGCTCCGTCGTAAAGCTTACCGCTAAATCACCGGCGCAATACCGACTGGTATATTACGGCCCACATACCATTGAGTTTGACGATCCATTATTGCGTATCGACCAGCACTTTATAGAACTGCCTTTAGGCAATTACTTGGGGCCTCAAGTCTTCAAATTTGGCAATAAATTGCGGACAGTGATGATTGACCAAGACACTCAAAACGTCTTTGTATATAATAGTGAAGGTAGACTTTTAAAAAATGCCCCATTTTTCGGACGGTCAACGGTTGATATTGCCGATATAAACGGCAATGATAAGCTCGAACTCTTGGTACAAGGTCAAGACAACGAAGTATTGATCTACAACTTAAATTAATCCTCGGATAGCAGTTAATTTTATGGTAGGGACCGGTTATGAAAAGCTGAGTTCCGCCTCAAAAAGCGTTTGAAAATGATGAAGCAATCTTTGGCTCACGGCCTGCTCATCGACTTCCGTCACTTTGAGTTCAACCCGCATTGAAGTCACTGATTTACCACGTATTCCACAAGGGATCATATGATCAAAATAGCCTAAATCAGCATTGACATTAAGCGCAAATCCATGCATGGTTACCCAACGACTCGCCCTTACACCCATAGCACAAATTTTACGCGCAAACGGAGTCCCAACATCCAACCAAACCCCTGTTTCTCCGGGGGAGCGTTCTGCAGTGATTCCGTAATCCGCCAAAGTAAGAATAATCACCTCTTCCAAAAGCCGAAGGTACTTATGAATGTCTGTAAAGAAATTTTCAAGGTCCAAAATAGGATAGCCCACGATTTGACCCGGACCATGATAAGTAATATCCCCGCCTCGATTAATTTTAAAAAATTGTGCGCCAATGGAGGCTAATTTTTGCTCGTCAATAAGCAGGTTATCCATGTCACCACTTTTACCAAGGGTATAGACATGGGGGTGGCGTACCAGAAGTAAGTGATTCTGTGTGGTATTATTGGTGCTATTTCTTCGATTGTCAATTTTTGTTTGGACAATTGCCTGAAAGAGATCCTCCTGATAAGCCCAGGCCTTGGCATAATCCATCAGGCCTAGATCTTCAACCAAAACTGCTTTGTTCTGGTGCATACTATCTATTAGGATTATTGAGAATAATGAGGGCTGCAATCACTCCAGGGACCCATCCACAAATTGTCAAAATACAGACGATAATAAAAGAGCCACAGCCCTTGTCCACGACCGCCAAAGGAGGAAATAATAACGAAAGTAAGACACGCCAAAAACTCATACCGCAAAAATACGGCATATTTTCAATACCACTCCACCACCCAAACCGCGAATAATTAATTATTTTTGCGGCATATTTTGACATCATGCAACGCACAGAACTCGAACTTATTCGTCTTGAAAAACTCAACCAATTACGCGCTTTGGGTATTGATCCTTATCCTGCAGCACAATTTCCTGTAGACCATACGGCACAGGAAATTAAAGAGCATTATCAAGAGGGAAAACGCGTGGTGGTCGCTGGACGATTGATGTCACGACGAATCCAAGGAAAAGCCTCTTTTGCCGAGCTCCAGGACTCAAGCGGAAGAATACAAGTCTATTTTAACCGAGATGAAATTTGTCCTAATGAAGACAAGATGCTTTACAATGAGGTTTACAAAAAACTCCTAGATATCGGGGATTTCATTGGCATCAAAGGAAGTTTATTTACCACCCAAGTGGGAGAAAAGACTATACAGGTAGAAGAGTTTACTGTGCTTTCCAAGGCCATTAAGCCATTGCCCCTTCCAAAAACAGATAGCGAAGGAAATATCCACGACGAATTTAACGATCCAGAACTTCGATATCGTCAGCGCTATGCAGATTTAGTCGTTAATCCTCATGTTAAGGAAGTCTTTATTAAAAGAACGCGTTTATTTAATGCGATGCGTGACTTTTTTAATGAACGAGGATACTTTGAAGTAGAAACGCCAGTGCTACAATCTATTCCTGGAGGAGCAGCGGCACGTCCCTTTATAACACACCACAACAGTCTTGACATCCCGCTTTATTTGCGTATTGCAAACGAATTATATCTAAAAAGACTTATCGTTGGCGGCTTTGATGGTGTTTATGAGTTTTCGAAAAACTTCCGAAATGAGGGGATGGATCGCACCCACAATCCAGAATTTACCGCCATGGAGATTTATGTCGCCTACAAGGACTATAATTGGATGATGGAATTCTGTGAGGAACTATTGGAATACTGTGCACTGCAAGTCAATGGCAGTACCTCCGCTAAGTTTGGTGATCATGATATTGATTTTAAAGCGCCCTACCCAAGGGTCACCATGACTGACGCCATAAAAAAATATGCTGGTATTGACATTACCGGTGCCTCTGAAGAGACCCTCAGAACAGCGGCCCAATCCCTCGGAATTGAAGTCAATGAAACAATGGGCAAGGGTAAACTCATTGATGAAATTTTCGGGGCAAAATGCGAAGGTCAGTTCATACAACCCACCTTTATCACGGACTACCCAAAAGAAATGAGCCCATTAACTAAGAGCCACCGTGATCAACCAGAACTCACCGAGCGATTTGAACTCATGGTTTGTGGCAAAGAAATTGCGAACGCTTACAGTGAGTTAAATGACCCTATTGATCAAAGGGAGCGCTTTGAGGCTCAAGTCAAATTAGCCGATCGCGGAGATGATGAAGCGATGTATATCGACAATGATTTTCTCCGTGCCTTGGAATATGGTATGCCCCCAACCTCTGGAATGGGTATTGGCATGGATCGTCTTATTATGTTCTTAACCAACAATCCCTCCATACAGGAAGTTTTGTTTTTCCCACAAATGAAGCCTGAGCGCAATCAAATAAAAGTGGTGCTGAATGAAGATGAGCAGTCGCTGCTCAATACATTAAAAAGTCAAGGCCCTATGGCCCTTTCCGCACTTAAAGAACTCAGTGGATTGAGCAATAAAAAATGGGACAAGTCCATCAAGCAATTAACTAAAAACAAATTGGCCAAAGTCGAAAAAGATGACCAAGGACTTTGGGTGCTTCCTTCCGAACAAGATTAGCGCCCAGATGCTTTTTGCATAGGATAGTACGAAAATATTGTGTAGATTAGCTTTATTAATTGAGTGATTCTATGAAAACCTATCTAAAAGCCGTAAGTACAATTTGTCTGTTTTTTGGACTAATGACCCAACCCGTATTTGGACAACAACTACAACAAGACAATAGTCGCCCTGATGAAGCCGCCAAGATTCAAGTAGATCAAATGTCACAAATGCTTAATTTAGACGGATCTCAGCAACGTGCTTTATTTCGTGCTTTAGTTTCTGAATCAACGCGTTCTGGGCAAAGCCCGCAAATTCTTCTCGGGAAAGCTGCTCAAGATCAAAATGAAGCTTTTGTTCAAACACTCAAGTCAATTTTGACCCCGGATCAATTCCGTAAATGGAAGAACCCAAATAAGAAATAGTTTACTCAGGTAATCTCAATTCTTGACCAATCGACAAATCGATTGATTCAAGTTTATTGTGTTCCATAATTTGATCTACGGTTAGGCCAAAACGCTTTGAAAGACTATAAAGCGTATCCCCTGCAACAACAACATATACCCTATTTTCACTATTAATCGTACCCGCGTTTATTGTTTCGTCGGGGTTTTGATGATCTAAATTGATCGATGGTTGCGCCAAAGCCCCCCCTTGGTCGTATTGCCACAAGTCGAAGCGTTCGATAAGGCTGATTAGTTTATCTGGGTATTTTGGATCTGTTGCATAACCTGCCTTTTTTAATCCTCTGGCCCATCCCTGATAATCCGATATCTTGAGTTTAAATAAATCCGCATAACGCGAGCGCTGAGTCAAGAAAAGTGAGTGATCCCTATAAGAATATTTAACATCGGTATACTTTCTAAAACACTCCCCAAGTTCGTCGTCATCGTGATATACACGCTCCCCCGTCCATGTCGTATGACATTTTATTCCAAAATGATTATTTGCTTTTATGGCTAGAGTTCCGCTGCCTGACCCACTTTCTAAAATACCTTGAGCCAACGTTATACTGGCTGGAATTCCATAGAGACGCATTTCTTCTATGGCAATTGGCGCAAAAGATTCAATATACATACTCATGCGTTGCTCCGCAGTCATAGGGACTTCAGCAACGGTATTTGGCGCTTGATCTATTTCTTCCAAAGAAGGCTGAATTTGTTCTTTTACCTCAGGCTTTGCTCTACCCTTTCTGGCTATAGTTTTTTTTGAACCACATGATGAAAGGGTGAGCAGGCCGAACAATCCAAATATCCAAATTGATGATTTTATATTCATACGCTCCTTATTTTTGACCTTTAATAAATTTTTAGTAATGTTTTATTTGATTGATTGAATCCTGCAATGCCCTGTAAACCCCCGGTGTGAATGGCCAAAATTTCTTGAGCCTTAATTGAGGGGTTTTTCCTCAAAACATCGATCAAACCGAACATCATTTTGCCTGTATAAACTGGATCAAGTGCAATTCCTGTTTGGACTTTAAAATTATTAATAAAATCAATCAATTCATTATTTGCTTTGGCATATCCGCC